>NZ_VDMB01000003.1 GCF_006175995.1 Desulfobotulus mexicanus | reverse complement strand
CTGGTCCGCCTTCTGGCGGAGGGGGCTGCCGGTTCTGTACAACAGAACACAGCAAGCCTGGATCCCGATGGGTGACTGGTGCGGATCATTATTCCGCCATCCCAATAAAATTGAAATTTCAGATGCGAATTCAGACAGGCCACCTGCACCATTCTGAGTTAACCGTAATCAAGCAAAAAAAGAGGTGACGCTTGAACAGGAGAGGTGTTTTTTTACTTGACAGGTCCTTTAAATGGGTGACCCCTTTTAGCTTTTGAATAGAATGAATAGGAGAAAAAATGGACATCATAGACCCAAAAATAACAAAGATATATAAAGATTTTCAAAAAAATGATTTATTTCATTTTTTACAAAATTACAGAGAAATAGTAGAAGAGAATGAATTTTTTCGATATTTTGACAGGTTAGTCAATGAGTATATTCAAAAAATTCAATCTCGATCTAAAAAAAATTTTCCAAAATTTAAAGTTCATAACGATGAACATCTAAAGGAACACGCATTTGCTGTCAACGTCCAAAGTGAAGAGAGTGATATTTACAACATAGTTCAGATTAATTTACTACTTAGACAAGTTAAGGCAATACAAAAAAAGATACAAAAATTTAAGGAGAACGACAATATATACAAAAGCCATCGTATGTACGGATTGCTTCAATTCTTAAAAGAAATCTATACAGATTCAGAATCATTTTTTCCCATTTTAGAAGCCTCAAAAGGCATTAAACCAGAATCATCAATTAAACGCTCAAATTTTATTACAAGCGGTGAAATATATGGTTTAGCAGATAATATACGGTATGGGTCCTTTAAAATAACAAATCAAAGAGTTTCAATCGCAACGAGTATTTTTTTAATAAGGCAAGCACTTGAGGTTAAATTATTTTGTGCTCTTGGAATAGATAATATTCAAAATACTGATGGTTCTATTGTAAAGCTAACACCAGATAGGTTGGTAGATTTCTACTTTAATCATAGTGAAAACATTATTATGCCTAAAACCATAACCAAATCTGTAATAAAAAAAATACACTCATGGACCCATAATTATATTCATACTGGTATTTTGATTAATCATTGGTTAATAGACTTTGCGCTTGAATTATTATCACCATTAATGGGGTTGAAAGTTGATGAAGAGGCAGAGAGATTTCATATTAATGGCGGTATATCAATTAAAAAACAATACTATGATAATCAATTATACGATGATTTAATGATCTATTTAACAGAGAAAGTAGGGTTAAAAGATTTTGTCATAAATAAAATGGCGCCAGCTAATATTGAAGCAATGCTTATTTAATAGCCTAACATGGCGCTTCACCGGAAGCAAAAAGCCGCGCCGCCCCGTTAAAATTTTTGGAGTTAACACAAATATGAATCTCAGAGATAAATTCAAGTTAAAGGTATTGCAATCGAATGGTACTCAATATGAGATGTTCTTTAATGAAGTAATGAAGAACGCATGTCATGAATTCCAAAGTGTAAAACCTCATGGTAATATTGGTGATAGAGGAAATGATGGTTGGATTCAAAGAACAGGTGCGTATTTTCAGGTTTATGCCCCAGAAGAGCTTTTTAAGAATACTGAAGCTGCTAAGAAAAAGGTAAAATCGGATTTTATAACGCTAAAAGCCTATTGGGAACAAATATCACCTATTAGATCATTCTTTTATGTAGTAAACGATAAATTCCAGGGGGTTTCTCCCCACATTTCACTAGTTTTAGAAGAAATTAAAAGTGAAAATAATCTTGAAAAAACAGGTGTATTCAGTACTTCAAATTTAGAATCAGTTTTATTCCGACTCCCACAAGAATCAATTTGTTCATTATTAGGTGTTAGTCAACCACAAGTCGATCAATTATATGATGATAGAAAGAAGGTTAGAGAATTCTTGGATAGTATGGCTTCTGTTTTTGATGAGCTCTTTAATTTAGGACGCGAAGCTGGGTACTTTTTTCCAGTAAATGTATTTACATTTATATCAGAATGGACGGATAGTGATTGGCAGTTTAGACGATTATTGTCTTCGAATGAAAATATTCAAGACCACCAAGTAAATATGCGGTCTCAATTAATCAAAATGCACAATCAAGTACGAAATGATAACTACTATGAATATATAGGTAGAAGTTTTAAGTATAAACCCCCGTATGATTTAGATAATAGAAACGAATTAATTAAGTCAAAAAAAGACTCTATGGGGAAATTTATAAATAAGTTTGCTGAGTCTTATGTTGTTGTAAGTGATTATTCGACGTGAAATTCTAATAAGTGCTTGAACTGTGGCCCCGGCTTACGCGAGCGTTTTTGCAAGCTAAAAGGGGGCAGACCCCTTTTAGCTGCTTTTAGCTCGGGCGTTGTGGGCCAATTGCGAACCTATCAATAATTCAAAATACTATGAATAAGTCAAATATCACATCTTTGGTCGAGGAATTCAATAAGACTGGAATTACCAGTTCGACTCACTATATTCGGTCGGTAGAAAACGAAATCCCTATTATTTCAAATGTAATTCCAGAAATATATAATTCGGATTTCATGAAACCTTACTCTCCTCCAAAGACTTTCAAGAAACAAGTTGAACTTCTTAAAAGTATTCAAGGTTACATCGATCAAATTCAAGAATTACATTTAGACACTGGTTCAAATGGTTATTTATTCCAGTTGAACGAGTGCCATAGCAATAGCGAACACCTGTTTAATATATTGAAATACCTTCAAAAACAAAAGCTGGTTTCAAAAAAAGACAAAGTTGAAATCGTTTTTGGTTATATTTCCATGCTGATCCCATTCGGCACATTAGTTGGCAACGTCATGGTAGAATGTGAGCATGTTATTCTTCACGAATGGCATGTTTGGAACTATATGAATGGTTGCTTGATAGACCTGAGTTTGTTTCATCAAGGCCTGAGTATCGACATAAATGCCCAAATATCATCGTGGGGTAAAGCTCAAGACCATGTTTTTATAATGCCACCCCCTAATGTGGCCTACTTAGGCAGAGCATTTTCAGATATTCATAAATTCAACAGTAAAGTAAAGAAACACTTCCCTCAAGACCCACAACAATGACTTTAGGACAAAAGAGATCAGCCCCTTTCCATCTTTCATGCCTTTGAACCACCCCCCAAAGGCACTGTCCAGCGCATACTTTCAAGTTTTTTGAGAAAAAGTTCATCCTCTTTTTCCGAGTTCTCAAAATCAGGAATTTTTGACCCCATAAATATCAGACGGAATCTGGGCTTTTTACCGTAAACCTCCATCTCAAATTCCCTCACCGCCTCACAGGCACTTTTATAGTGCGGCATATTCACCACCCAGCTTTTCCTGTCCCCGCACCAGATCACGGGGCTGGCATCGGGCTGCATGGCAATGAAATCCCTGAAATGCACAGCCGCCCAGTACAGTCTTTCGATCATTTCCTCTGAGATATTTTCCGTTTTCATGGCCTTCTCCTTTCTTTCCTGTTTCCCCTCACGCTGCCCCCCGCCCAATCCTCTCCCGCCGCCATTCATCCACCAGCTGCATGTCCGACTGCCACTCCGTTCCGATGATCTGCCGGGCAGGAAATCCATACTCCTGAATGGCAATCTTCACCCTCGGCGCACTCATCCGCGCGTAGGCACAAATTTCCTTTAAGCCCACAAGGGCCGTGGGGCTGGTTTTCATGCCGCCTCCTTTTTCCTGTCCGTCTTACCAATTTCCATGGCTCACATCCTGTCCCGCCAGCCGGGAACCTTGCGCCCCTTCTCCGGTCTTTCCCCCTTCGGTCTCCGGGGCGGAGGCGGTGCGGCTTCTTCCACCACATTCACCCGATCCTGAAGGAGGTTCACGCCGCCGCCGGGCCATTCCCACAGGGCCTGAGCCAGAGCAATGCACTCACAATCCAGAAAATGATTGTCTTTTCTGAGCTGCACCCAGACCTGCCGCCCTGCCTCTTCCCGAAGCTCTTCCGCCGTGATCTGGCGCAGATAGTCCGATCCTTCGGCCACGCCCTCATGGAGATAGCCCGCATGGCCACGGCCCTGAATGGCGTTTTCCAGACGCTCGAAAAAGGAGGTCTTGAGCCGGTTGGGGTCCAGCAGCATGAGGCGCGCGCCGGAGCGCAGCTTCTTGCCGGATCGGGTCTGRCGCAGGGGGTTTCCCAGCTTGCTGAAGGTGGGGAGGCTGGTGGATGCGCCCTTGGTCACCCAGACCTGACATCCCCGACAGAGGCCCCATCGGCTGTCCAGCCAGAGATAGGCCTCGTCCCGCATGGTCTGGCCCGTGTCGTAGGCGTTGCCGCCGGAATCTCTGGCCGCCCGCCAGATCTTCATCCGTAAGCCCGGTTCTCCGTCGATGGGCCAGCTTCGCTCATACAAGAGATGATCCAGATCCGCCTCGTCCGGCGAGAATCCGCTTTCCACCAGCCAGGAGTTGAAGTGCCTGTCCCAAGCGCGAACCACCCAGAAAAATCCCCCGTGCTGCTGATCGATGCCGCAGGTGAGGGCCACGGCCTCATTGGCCACCATGCCGGGGGCAAGGGAGCAGCGGGCCTTGAGGGCTTCGGCCTCGGAGGTGGATTCCAGAACAATCTTCCAGGGTTCGGCGGCGTAGTTGTTCCAGAAATCCCGCARRGCGGATTTGCTGGTAAGCCCCCGGAGAAAGGAGGCCGCRCATTCCGAAAGGGTCACAAAGAGGGAATTCCATCCGGGAAAATGCACMCCCACACGGCTGGGGCGGGAAGATTGCAGGGCGGATGCAATGGAAAGGCCCTTGTCTCGGGAGCGCCATCTGCCGTGGCGCACGGCCATGTCCCGCTTTTCATCGTCCCAGCGGGAGGGGCAGTGGCTGCACTCGTACCAGGCCAGATGCTGGGAYTCCACCCGGGAGGCMTCCGCAGCGCTGCCTTCGGGCCATCGGATGCGGCTGAAGGCCATCTTCTGCTCCCTGCCGCAGTCCGGGCAGCGGACRTGCCAGTCAAAGATCAGCTCCGCCTCCTCTTCCATGAACTTCCAGATGGGGCCGTTCTCCGTGGTGGGCGTGGAGAGCATGAAGATCTTCGCCCGTCCCAGACGGCGGAARGTGGTGGTGCGCTTTTCCGCAAGCTCRATRGGCCCGGCCTCGGCCTTGTTGGAGGTGAAGGGCATGTACTTGTCCACCTCGTCCAGCACCACGGTGTCGGCGGGRTCCGAGGCAAGGCTTGCCGGAGATCCCGACCAGCCGATCTTGATCCATGTATGGGCCAGCTGCACCGAAAGCCCCTGCACATCATCCACATACCCGGTGAGGTGCCGGGAAAGCTGCCGGGTATGGCGGATCATGGGCACGATGCGCTTTTTCATGACATTGCGGCCCGTGTCCTTGTCCGGATASACAAAAATCACCTTGGCGCTCTGCTGATCWATGCGGGAACCCACCATGTTCAGGGCGGTTTCCGTTCCTGCGGACTGCACGGACTTGCACAGCCCCACCTTCACCACAGAGGGAAAATCCAGAATCTCCATGATGCCCTCGGCCCAGGGCGCGTTCTCGTGCCGCCACGGGCCTTGGATGGCCGAAAGGGAGACGTAGCGGTATTTTTCCGACCAGTCCGCTATGGACATGGGCGCTGGACGGCGCATCACCCGCCGCACCCCCGGCAGGGGCTGAAAACGGATGCTGTGGCCTGAATGGCGGATGACGCTGCGGTAGGTCTCCGGCATCCATGAGGGGATGGGCTGCTGCATTTCCATGGGGTCATCCTTCTTCCAAAAAATCCTTTTCATCATCTGCGTACTTCAGGGAAAAGGCTTCCGTGCGGGAAAGCCGGTGCATCATGGCATCCCACTCCTGACGGAGCAGATCCCGGCCAAGGTTGGCCTTGGARCCGTCTCCGCCCACCATGCGGGAGATGTCCGGCATGAGGCGGTCCATGAGCTGCTTGGCCGAGGTGTCGAGRAYCTGAAGCAGGCCCACCAGCATCTGATCCACCTCGTTTCTGTCCACCAGCTTCTTTTTCTCCCGTGCCAGCTGAAGGGCCACCATCTCCCTTTTCTGGGCCATCAGCTCCAGAGCCAGAGCMCGCTTGGCGGCGTTGTCCTTTTCCAGCTGACGGGCGGCGGTGATRGGGCTGCCGCCATCGGTCTTTTCCAGCTCCACCCTGGTCACATAGGCCAGAACTTCCGTTTCCGTAATGGGCTGGCCCTTTTTGTAGCGGATCAGCCCGCTCTTCTGATCCTGATAGAGCTTGGTCTTTTCGATGGAAAAGCCCTCTCCCTGCAAAAACCGCAGGACGTCCATCAGGGTCTTGAACTCCCTTTCAGGCGGGGTCTCCTCCATCCCTTCTCCTTCCATGACTTTTAAACCCACAACCTGCGCGAGGCCCCTGTAAGCGGGAACCTTTGTGCGCTCCTTCCGGCCTCTTCAGCCGGGTGTCTGCCAGCCCAATGGTCGGGCTTTTTGGGGCGTGCAGCAGCGTCATCATTCTGACGGATATCAGCCCAAACAGACTGGAATCACGAACTTTTCCGTTTTCCGTTCCGTTTTCGACTTTCACTGTGCACGAACTTCGCGCCTCCGCGCCCCGTACAGCGCCGGGGGCCGGGTAGTACCTTGGCCGGTTCAAAGACGCTGGTTTCCGTGGGGGGCAGACGAATGGCCCCATTTTCCAGCAGGGTTTTCAGATCCTGATTGGCAGCCGTGACCAGTGCCACGGCCATGGTGAAAAACTTCCAGCGTTCTGAGTCCTCCGGTGAAACAGCGGGCCTGGCTTTCAGGACAATCCGCCAGTGCGGATCTCTGGCCAGAGAAATGCCCATAGGTTTTGACCTCAGGAACTCGGACAACGCCACCACGGCGGGGTAATCCCGCCAATGGATTTGTCCCTCCAGTGAGGGATTCCGTCCGGTCGGGCTGCCAGTGCAGCCTGCAAGGCCCGGATCCGGGGACTCGTTCCCGGAAAAAGCCTCCCCCGGTACGACGGGGGCACCCGTAATGCCGCAGGACTCAGCGTCCTTGACGGCGGCCCGGACCTCAGGGGCCGGGCTATCAGCAGGGACCAGTGTCCCGTGCTTTCCCTCCAGTGAGGGATTCCGTCCGGTCGGGCTGCCAGTGCAGCCTGCCAGGCCCGGATCCGGGGACTCGTTCCCGGAAAAAGCCTCCCCCGGTACGACGGGGGCACCCGTAATGCCGCAGGACTCAGCGCCCTTAGCGGCGGCCCGGACCTCAGGGGCCGGGCTATCAGCAGGGACCAGTGTCCCGTGCTTTCCCTCCAGTGAGGGATTCCGTCCGGTCGGGCTGCCAGTGCAGCCTGCAAGGCCCGGATCCGGGGACTCGTTCCCGGAAAAAGCCTCCCCCGGTACGACGGGGGCACCCGTAATGCCGCAGGACTCAGCGCCCTTGGCGGCGGCCCGGACCTCAGCGGCCGGGCTATCAGCAGGGACCAGTGCCCCATACTTTGCGAAGATGACGGCAGGATTCACGCTGTCCCGCCCTGTTTTTCTGCTAACATACTGATTTTATGGACTGGTCTGGGGGTGGCCCAAATTTGTCCCGTATTTGTCCCGCCCTAAAACCTTGTAAGGTATTGATTTTTATAGGGTGGTCCGGGTGGTCCGACCTGTTTTCATAATAGTCAGAAAAATTAATACACACACATACGCGCGCGCACGCGCACACGCGCAATAAGTTGGAATTAGGGCGGACCACCCGGACCACCTTGAATAAGTGTCCGTTTTTATTCGGTGTGGCTGTCCCATATTTGATCCCGTAGGGCGGGACAAATACGGGACAAATTTGGGACAGCACGATATTTCGTGAGCCTGTCCCGCCCTGTCCCAAATTTCGGGACGCGGTTTGGGCCGGGTGGGCCAGACCTCTGGAGGGGTAAGGGGCCATCATGCGCCACCTCCCACATAGGCAATGCCATGTACGGCATATTCACGGGCCTGTCCCACACGTCGGCGCACATTGGTCAGGTTGCGCTGTGCGGAGAAAAGCTCCTTGAAAAAATTATCTCTGCCTAAGGCGCTGTAGCCGTTGGCATCGCAGTATCCTCTGTAGCCCTTATAGAGGGTATCCTTGGCGGTGAGTTTGCTGGCATCCAGCTCACAGGCATCCTCAAGGAAGGCCACCACAGGGCTGTTGGACCTTCGGTACTCCTGCATCAGCTCCTGGGTTTCGGTGCAGTCCGTAAACCGTCCCTGCTCCCATACGCGGTGCAGGCCGACCACAGACCACTGGAAGATCTCGGACAGCTCATCCATGAGCTTGGGTTTCAGGTGGGGATCAATATCCGGATCATTGTCCATCCACTGGTGCTTAAACCTGATGGGCAGCCAGCGGCGGAAGTTCCCGTCTGAGTTGTCCAGCACACGGGGCAGCTTATTGGCCGCAAAAATCAGCTTGCAGAAGGGTTCAAAGTCAAAGGTGTCTTTGTGCTTGAACGCCGCCTGTATGGTATCTCCGGAGGTGATGGCCTTGAAATACTGGCTCTCGATGGCCTTGCTGCCCACCTCCGTGGAAATGTTCACGGACTTCCCGTAGAGGGAAGACCTCAAAAACTGATCCTCCAGCTCGTGCAGGCCCACGGAGGCGCAGTTTGCCACCCCCACCATCTGGCGCAGGATGTAGAGAACGGTGCTTTTACCGTCCGATCCATCGCCCAGCAGCAGCATGCACTTGCTCAGGATGGGGGGCGCTCTGCGGTCCAGGCAATAGCCGAAAAACTCCTGCAGCTGCATGATGACTTCGGGCGTCTGGATGTTCTGCTCCAGCATGCGCAGCCATGTGCCGCAGGTCTTGCCTTCCCTCGGATACCAGACCACGGGCAGCTCCACGGAGGCGTAGTGTTCCGGATCGTGGGGCGTAAGCTCCAGCGTCTTCAGGTTCAGTGCGCCGTTTTTGACCGTCACCCAGTCCAATTGATCATTCATGGCCCGGTCAGATGGCATGGCGCTTAAGACCTTGGCCTGCTCTGCGGCATCGCTCACACGGGACATCTGGGATTCCGTTCCCAGAATTTCTATGCCTGTTTTTTTGATGATATCCAGATCCACCCGCTCCCAGACCGTGCCGGACCATCGGTACAGAAGGCCCGTGCTGTGATCGTAATTCAGCCTGAATTTTTCCAGCAGCCTGTTGGCCAGAAGCCTTGGGCGGAAGGACATGCGGCCATTCACGCCCGTTTCGAAAAAATCGGCCGCCTCGCTGTTCAGGGGGGCTTCGGGCTGATGATAGATGATGGCCGAAGCCATCAGTTCCGCAAGATCTTCTGAGGTTTTGCGATGTCTGACAAAAAAATCCGTCAGATCCTGCCCGTCTTTTTCGGGATATCCGCCGTCTTCGTAGCGGCCCATGAAATCCGGCCATTCCAGAATACGAACGGAACGGGCCACCTTTGCCAGAGCCGGTGCGGAAAACTGCAGGGCGGCTATCTGTCCTGCCTGATCCGCATCAAAGCAGACCACCACATCCCGGTCTTTAAAGAGGGAAAGCAGATCCCGGCTCCATTTGCGCATCTTGGATGCGGTCATGGTGATGGCGTTAAATCCACGGGACAGGGCGCAGATGGTGTCCGGCTCGCCCTCACACAAAAGAAGGGTCCCTTCCGGTTCAGGCCGGGCGGGAAAGGGCATGGCATCGCCGCTGCCAGAGGCCCATGAGATCATTTTCCCCGCACGGCTGCCATCGGGAGCCGGGCCGGGCCTGTACAGCCGCATATTCCTGACAGCTCCTGTGCCGTCGAATATGGGGATGGCAATGCGGTCCGGTTTTTTGGGAATGATTTTTCCGTTTTTGGCCTGATAGCAGGTCTGCAGACGGATACCCAGATCCGATACGGTCTGGGGCGTCCAGCCCCTCAGGGTACAGATCCTGTCCATCCACTCCTTTGGGAGCTCCGGCAGATCGTTGTAAATGGCATCCAGTTTGGGAGGAAGGTGCTGACCGACAGGGGCGGATGCCGACCACGGCTCCGGCTTATCCCCGATGCCGTGGGTATGGCAGAAGGCCTTGAATGCCTCCCTGTTGTCGGAAAAGCCCTGTGCATGGCCCCATAACTTGATGAGATCGCCGGAAACACCACAGCCCAGGCAGTGGAACACGTCCTTTTCAAAATTATATGAAAAAGACGGATTCTGCTCGTCGTGGAAGGGGCAGAGGCCGATTTTTTCAGCCCTGTTATTTTTGCGTTCCGTGACCGCAAAACAGGTTTCGGCAATGTCTGCCCGCTGCTGGGCGGTCATGCGTTCCGATGCAATCCCCATAAGGCTCTCCTTATTCGATCACAAAGCCCGGCGAACCCTTGCCAGGCCCCGGACGGGTATGGATATCCAGCAGATGCCCTTCCACCAGCAGGCGGAAGGCGGCATTTTCTTCATTGTTTTCTGTCAGCTCCAGAATGCGGGTGGATTTGCCCGCGCCATGGATGCCGGATACGGCGATCAGGCCTCCCATTCTCCCCCCTGCCGTATGGTGTCTTCAAAGAGTCTTCGGACTTCCATGACTTCCCTTTCCAGATTGCCAATCAGCCGGGCGGTTTTGACCACCGTGGCCGTTTCTTTGGATTTAAGCCCTTCCCGGAGATGCTGGAGCAGGTTGCCCGTGTGGATGACCACATCTTCGATTTCACGGCTGAGGCTGTCCGTCTGGGGTGTGGCCAGATCAGAAACCGGCATCAGACGCCATCCCGGCGGTTCCAGCAGCATTTTGATGGTGGGGCTTTGGGTCACGGCAAAGGCGGCGCGGATGGCCCGGATGTCCGGAGTGCGGCGGGGATCGGCGCAGTATTCATAGACGGTGCGTGCCGCCATGCCTGCCATGGTGGCCACCTGCGGAACCAGCACCTGATCTTCACGGTTCTGGATCAGGGCTTCATACAAAATGGCGTTGATGTCGCTCATGGATGCTCCTTTGACTGGCCTGTTTTTTTCCCCTGAAAAAAGCTATGGAAATACTTTATGGAGAAGGGCGGAAGGGCTGCCTTCCGCCCCCTGAAAACTATGCCAGAGCCTGTTCCGGCGGTGCTGTCTGCACAAGCTGCGGAGATTCCATCCAGACCACTTCCTGGGGAATGCCGTCCTTCAGCTCCTTTGGAAGAATCCCGTACCGTACACACCCGTCGTGGTGTTCTGTCCGGGCTACGACAAACCCTTCAAAGCCTGTGAACCTGTCCTTTGCCATACTTCCGAGTTCAATCATGATTTCACCTCATTGAAAAAGTGTTGAAAGTGCCGGAACCTTTTCGGCTGGAACCACCAATGGGCTGTTTACCCGCAAAAAACCGATGAATTTTTGCGTTCATCCTGACTTTGAATCTGCATATTCTTTTTCCGGATGCTGGCAGATGGACAGGCAAACCCCGCCAAAACCGCAGGGACGGGAGCATCCTGCCCGGATTTCCGGGCCATCAGCCAGGGGTAAATAGTCCCCCAGTTCTGTTCGATGACGGACCATGTCCCCATTTTTTCCGGCCATAAAAAGGCGCAGGGTGGAAGGCAGAAAAATTCGGCAAGCTTTCCTGCCAAATCCAGAGATGGGACCGTTACACCATTTCTGGATCTGTTAATCGTCTGGATGGTACTCCCGACGGCTCTGCTCACTGTTTTGTCCAACGATCTCGTTTTCATGGGTACAGTAATAGTATTGCGTTTTTTACAAGTCAAGTGATTTCTCTTGTGTGGTATTACTGGTTACATTTTTTTTCTTTATCTACCGGACTCACAGTGTAGGATAATTGTATGAACGAGCGCATGACCATACACCAGTTGATAGATGAGAGGATAAGAACCCTGGACATAACCCCCAAGGTACTGGCTGCACATATGAATGTGACCGAAGCCTCTGTTTCCAGATGGCGGAGGGGCATTGCGGAGCCTAAGCCCCAGTTATGGCCGGAATTGTTTGCTGTTCTCCAAATCACACCGGAAGAGGTCTTGCCCCCTGCCAGCGGCAGGTTTATCCCCTCAGCGCTAATCCACCCTGTGAGTCTGCCCGATGAAAAAAACCTGAAATCCGGCCACCCCAGCCGCACAGCACCCACGGAGCAGGCCATGGTTGATGTTTATGAATCCCGACTACAGGATATGCGGACTGCTCTGGAACGGGCAGACAAGCAGAACGAACGCATGGCAGACAGGGTTGACAGACTGGAAAGCCGTGTGGATGAGCTTATGAAAACTGTGGCAGATCTACAGGCGGAAAAATTAGATCTGTTGCAAAAAATCACTGATCTGACACATGAAAATATCACTCTGAAAACCGAACTTGCCCATCCACTCACCCCCCAGAGAGCCTCGGGGGAGTCATAGCGGCACGCTTTTCAATTAGTCTGGAACGGAGATCATGCAGGGACCGGCGGCAGCAGGCCATTCCTGTGGATGATGACCGGCGTTCTGTAGTTGACAGGCGCTCCAGTGCCCATTCCTGTGTGGATGGCATACTGGTGGCGTGCCGCAGGATCAGACGCCTGCTGGTAGAATGGCTATGGGATCACGGCGGAACGGATGTCGCACGGATCATTTCCACCAGAAACAGGATTCTGGATGCCCATTGGGGTATGTGGAATGAGGTGCTGGGTTATGATATCCGCATGCTTCAGGAGAATCCATCCGGTTTTTACATTGACCATGAGGAGCGTCACGACCTGATAGACGAGGTCGAGGATGTTGGTGCAGCAAGGCGCATTGTCCGCCTGCACAGACCCACCCGTGGCCCGCTGACCATGGATATTTTTATGCTGCAAAAGGACGACAGGCTGTTCTCCTTCATTAAGATCCTGACTGAAAATCCGCAAAAATAAAAAACTGCTTTAAATAACTGAAAAAGCACGCTTCTGATTCCCGGAGGCGTGCTTTTTTTTGCGCTTTATCACACGCCCTGTAAAAAATACTTGACTTGTAATAATTTTACGGGCAAGTTTTATCCAGATTGCACGGAAAATCACAAACAGGAGGCAGGCATGGAAACGATCAATCATTTTGATTCGGATCTGGATTTTAAGAATAAAGAGGAAGCAGAAGCTTTAACGTTCAAAAGGAAAGCACGCATGAGGACAATAAACCGCTTCGTGATATGCACCCGAGGCTTTTCTTTTGAAGGGTGTCCCCCTGTGCTTCGTAAATTCCTCTGCCTTCCTTTTTTCTTCAAGCTCTTTGGGAAGCTTGGAATTTTCCACTTGAAGATAGCAAAGGGATTCTTGCAGGTGGCCACATTCCTTTTCGAGCTGAGCAATTTCATCTTTGATCAGTACCAGTCCCCAGAAAAGAACAAAGCCCCTGCACGGCGGCCACCGTACAAGGGCTGATACAAAACCACAATAAAGGGAGAATACCCATGACCCCAAATCAAGTCAACGGTTTTTCAATGAAGGGACGACGGCGGGAAGTAATGGCTGTAATGGCCATCCTGAAGCGCCGTCACCGCACCACCGGAGATCTTCTCCGGTCCATGGCCCCCACCTCCACGGCGGAAGCCGCCAGAGTGCCAATCCATAACGGCCTCAGGATCTTCCCACCCGTCAGCACGGATATCCACACCATCACAGGAGGTGCCGGATGATCTTCGCAGACCCCAAAGAATGCAGGATTGAAAGAACGTCCTCCACCGCAGCTCTGATGGGACCGGATGGTCATGCCCTGATATTTATGACTGAAAAAGTGACGGACAGGCAGCTCTGGTACATTCTCGACATCCTGAACATCACCTATGAGTTTGGCTGGAATATGGGGAGGACGTATCAGATGTCGTCTCTTCTGGATAGAGGAACCCTGAGCGTACAGGAGGCTTCATGAAAACAGATGCGCTGGAAATGGCATCCCGCCGCTATGAGCAGTGCGGAGAGGCACTGGAAAAGGAGAGGGCCAGACGGGAGGCAAAGGAACGCAGTCTGGTCCGGGAGCAGGTTTTCCGTAAAACCCATCAGAAATAAGGAGACTTCCATGATGGCACAAGCTACCCATGCTACACCCCAGACAACCCCTTTTCATCCCGAAGCCGGATGCCCCGGATGGCTGCAATTCCTCGAAGAGAGCATACAGGATGCTGCAAGCATTCACGCCCTGCGGGAATGGATGGCCGCATGTCTGGGGGATGGTCCCAATGAAAAAGCCCTGTACCTCCATGGTGAAATATGCAGCGGCAAAAGCACTCTGCTTTCTGTGCTGGTGGGGCTGGCCGGAGACGAAAACATCGTGGGTATTGATTTTTCGGATGCCGTTAGTGAGTTTCACTGCGCCAATATCCGGGGCAAAAGACTGGTCATTGGCGTGGGAGGCCCGGACCCTGCCAACATGCCTCTCATCAAGGCCCTTCTCAGCGGTGAAACCATCGCCGGGAAAGAAATGTATCAGCAGGCCTTTGAGTTCAAACCGATATGCAGCCTCGTTTTTCACCACAACACGGCCCCGGATTTTGAAAGGCTCGGAGAAGGCTGCCGCAGACGGATGCTGGTCGTGCCGTTTCGGGGTGCCTTCACAGAAAGCCAGAGAGATCCGAACCTCAAAAACTCTTTGCAGGAAGAACTCCCGGCAATCCGGGCGTGGGTGGAAGCTGTTTAGGGCAGAATTACACAATCATCACAATTTAAACCCATGAAGGAGGTCCCATGCACGTCTCCCTCACCGAACACGCCGAACGCCGTATGCGGGAACGCAACCTCGGCCTGACCCATCTGCTGGCCGTGCTGTCTTCCGGGGTGGCCATGCCCAACCGGGATGGCCGCATGCTGCACCGCCTGGAAGATTTCTGCGTCATATCCAGCCGAAGCCGGGATACCCTGCACATCATCACCTTTTACCGCTTGCGGGGAAGTCCTGCAGCAAAACCCAGACGCCCACTGGCCATGGCCAGAACCAAGGGCATTGCCAGAAAAAGCGGCCTTCGGGATCCTAATTTAAAGCGCAAACTCAAATCCGGCCACATTCACTGCCTGTGGTCCGCAGCCTGAGGAGAAGCCATGCAACCTCTCAGAATTGTTTCAAGGGAGCTGGAGATCCCGCTTCCCACCCTGCATTCATGGATACGCAGCGGCAGAATTTCTTCGGAAAAAAGCCCCGGCGGCGAGCGCCTTGTATCAGCGGATGAAGTCCGCAAGCTGCCCCGGTTTCTGCGGAGATCCGCCCAGCCCCCGATACCCGATGAAGATGCGGCGGACATCCGGGAAGCCATGCGCCTTACGGGCTGGCATTCCACCACCATCAATAAAAAAGCCGTCAGAAATGAAATCCGGAGCTGCATCACATTCCGGGGAGGCAGGCTTTTTTCCAGACAGCAGCTGCTGGAAATTCAGAAAGCCCAGGGCAGGGCCAGAGAAAGGGCAAAGATTCTGCACCGGGGCCGGAAAAAATGCACCTGCTGCGGCAGGCAGCCCGTGGCACCGGGGCTGAGAATGCTCTGCAGAAGCTGTTATCTCAGGGGAGATGCAAGGGGGGATGTGTGAAAACAGGAAAGGCGGATGGGAATAAGAAAATGGCCTATGTTGCCTCAAAAAACGGGAGAACATACGCCATCTGCTCCGCAGACCCAGACTGTGCGGCAGATCTCGCTGACAGCCTGAAAGCATGGTCTAAGGAGGGCGCAGAAATTGAACTGCTCCCGGCATCCAAGGCAAAGCGGCTGTTTTGTTCAGGTCTGCCACAGCCGGAACATGAAAATCAAATGTCCTTGTTTGGGGAATGGTGATGCAGGGCGTATCCAGAGAAAAGGCGTTTCCCCCTTTAAAAACATCAGCCAGCAGCAATTTTAAGGAGGCCCCATGTTTGAATGCCCATACTGCCATCAGAAAACCAAAAGCACCACCATCGATCCCCTGTTCATCCACGCCATGCTCCGGGGGGATGCCGCCTGCATCACCTGTGCTCACTGCCGCTTCGCATTTTTCGGACGCATAGAGGCGGTCTGCATGGGGTCTGTTGACCCTGCTTTCGTGGGTAGTACACCTGCTCCATATCGGGGAGCTGCGGATATTCCCCACACACAATATCATCCATGATGGTGCGGAAGCTCTCCATGGCGGACAACAGGGCCTCGGCTTTGGCGTCTGCCCGAGGGTAGGCATTGCGCAGGGGCAGGACGATCTTTCCTATCCTCTTCCGCAACTCAAAAAGCTCTTCACCCTATTTTTTATGTTCTTCCAGACTGATTTTTTTCATTTTGCACCATATATATGGAGGTTGTCATGCCGAAAAACGTAAAAACAGACGCATATATGACCAGGGCAGAGGTTGCGGAGCATTTTGGTATTACTGCCCAGAGCGTATCCAACCTATATCGGGGAGGGAAGCTCCCGCCTCCGTTGGTTCTGGGGCGCACCTGCCTTCGCTGGCCCCGGCACATCATCGAAAATTTTTATCAGGCCCAGCAGTCTCAATCCAGCCACTGATCCCAAGCGCTGTCATCATGCCCCCCGGTCGGATCCACCTGCACCGGGGGCGGCATGGTTTTCAGGGTGTCCAGCCAGTCGGCCCAGGCCTGCATCATCTGTATCCTGTCCTCCACAAACTCCGTCCTGTTGTAGGCTCTGCCCAGTGCATCTTTCACCCGGTGACCCAGCTGCATCTCCACAATGCTTTCCGGATATTTCAGCGTTTCCACCAGATGTGTCCGTGCCACAGCCCTCCAGCCATGCCCTGTCATTCTGCCCTGATATCCCAGAGAGTCCAGTGCTGCTTTAATGGCCATATCACTGATGCACCTGTTTTTGTGTCTCAGGGACGGAAACACGTACTCACCAAGTCCGGTCAAGGCCCTGAGTTCAACCAGTATTTTCATGGCCTGCCTGGAAAGGGGTGTGATGATGTCGGTTTTTGTCTTGGATGTCTGCCAGACCCACAGCGCCCTGCTCGGGTTGATCTCCTGCCATCGCATGTGCCGCAGCTCTCCGGGCCTGCAGAAGATCAGGGGCAGCACCCGGAGGGCTGCTTTGACGACAGGGCTTCCGGTGTAACCGTCCATGGACCTCAGCAGCGCACCCAGTTCCACCGGGTCCAGAATTGCCACAAAATGCTCCACCTTACGGACGGGCAGCAACCCCCGCAGATCCTGTGTCGGATCCCGCTCCGCCATGCCCTGTCCGACGCAATAGCGGAATACCTGACCCATCAGATTCTTGACCCGCTGTGCCGTCACCAGATGCCCGGCGTCACAAATGACCTGCAGGCGGTCCAGTATGGTGGGCGCTGTAATCTGATCGGGCCGTTTCCCCTTAAAATATGGATAGACGTGCTTTTCCAGCAGCAGGCGGTTTCTTTCCTGATGACTGGCCTGTACCTCACGGCCATGGACATGGATCAGCCATCGGGAGGCTATGGCCTCAAAGGTTTTTTCCTCGTCCGTCCGGGCTTCTTCTCTGGGGTTTTTGCCATCGGCAATCAGCCTCCGGAGAGCCACTATCTGTTCCCGTGCCGCCTTAATGCCCAGCCCCGGATATTCCCCCAGCCTCATTTCCTGCGCTTTTTTTTGAAAATAATACCGAAAAACCCAAAATTTACGACCGCTCCGCTCGATGGCTAAAAAAAGCCCGTTGCCGTCCCTGAGTGTAATTCGCTTTGCTTCGGGAGTTGCCGCCTCTATCTTGGTATGGTTTAAAAATGCCATGATATAAGCCTCTTGCTTAAATATGTGGTCAGGTGGTAAGCCCTTTATTTGGACACATCATGGACACATTATTTAAATTCTAACAAGGCTTTTTTAAAGGTTTTTTCCCTTTTCGACCATCACCTGAAAAAGGGCAAAAAACAGACCGAAACCCGCATGAATATTGACTTTCAGGCAATAAAAAAGGCCTCCCTAAGGAGACCTTGAATGTTATATGGCGGAAGTGCATGGGAATCGAACCCACCCGGGACGGTTTTAGCGCCCCACACCGGATTTGAAGTCCGGGAGCCTCACCAGTAAGCTGCGCACTTCCGAAACGCAGACAGAAATGATATAGAAACTTCTGAATTTGTCAACCGCTTTTGCGGTGAACTTCAACCCCACTTTCCGGAGATTCCAATGATTCAGCCCCAGCGTATCAGCGATATGTTTCTGCAGTTGGCAGGCATTGATTCCCCCTCCCGTGAGGAGCAGGAAATAGCAGTCTTTTTAAAAACACAGCTTGAAGCCCTCGGAGCAGAGGTTTCCTTTGATAATGCAGGTGAGGCAGCGGGAGGAACCGTGGGAAATCTCCTTGCGTGGCTTCCCGGAACTTTGGATGTGGAACCTCTTTTATTTTCTGCCCACATGGATACTGTTGAGCCGGGAAGGGGAGTAAAGCCTGTTTTTGAGAACGGTATTTTCCGAAGCAGCGGGGATACCATTCTGGGTTCCGATGATAAATCCGGCATTGCCATTATACTTGAGATGCTTCACTCCCTGAAGGAAAGCAGCATACCCCACGGGCCCATTGAAGTGGTTTTTTCCATCTGTGAGGAAATTGGTCTTCTGGGTGCCAAGCTTATGGATAAGTCCCGGCTGAAATCCCGCTTTGGATATGTGCTGGATGCATGGGATATAAACAAGGCTGTTATCCGTGCACCTGCTGCCAACCGTTTTCGCTTTGTGGTTCATGGTAAGGAAGCCCATGCCGGAGCAGAGCCGGAAAAGGGCATTAATGCCATCGTACTTGCTGCAAAGGCTGTGGCGGTCTGCCCCGATGGCAGAATTGACCATGAGACCACCTGCAATATAGGGAAAATTGAGGGAGGAACAGCTACAAATATTGTTCCATCCTCTGTGGTGGTCCTTGCGGAGGCCCGCAGCCATGATCCGGAAAAACTTGAGAAACTTACACGGCAGATAACAGAGGCATTTCAGAATGCAGTGGCCGAAGCAGGGGGAGGGGAAGCGCCCTCTGTTGCTCATGTGGAAGTGCATGTGGAAGAAGATTTTCCCCATACCTGCATCCCTGAGGATGCACCCGTGGTGCTGCTGGCAAAGCAGGCGGCGGAAAACCTTGGGCGGACCATGAAAACCGGCTCTGTAGGCGGCGGTTCCGATGCTAATATTTTTTTTAAGCATGGAATAGAGGCCTGTGTCATAGGCACGGGAATGCGTGAGGTTCATACCTTAAGGGAACATGTTTTTCTTTCGGATATGGTGGAATGTGCCCAGCTGCTTGAAGAAGTTGTCCGCATACACAGCCTTGGAGCAGGGGAGGAGAATTGATGCGAATGCCGGAAAATCCCGTAATGTTTCTTGCTACTTTCGGTGGCACGGGAAATGCAAAAAAAGCGCCGGGTACCGTGGGAACCCTTGCTGGGATTCCATTCTGCGCTCTGTTGCTGCTGTTGCCCCTGCAGGTTCAGATGTTTGTTGTAATGACGGCTATATTGCTGGGAATCATGGTTTGTGAGAGGGCTGCGGAAGAGCTGGGAGAAAAGGATCCCTCCTGTGTGGTGCTGGATGAGGTGCTGGGTCTTGCCGTTACCCTGATGTTCTTTCCTTTATCGTTTTTTACTTTGGTGCTGGGTTTTTTTCTGTTTCGTTTTTTTGATATTGTTAAACCATGGCCCGTTAATTTTTTTGATGAAAAAATTCCCGGAGGTGCGGGAATTGTGCTGGATGATGTGGCGGCAGGGCTTTGTGCGCATCTGGTTCTGGCTCTTATTTTGTATGTTTTTTGAAATGTAAGCCCTGCGGCATTTTGCTTTGGTGGCGCTTATGAAAGTAAAGTAATCCCTCAATGATTTTTTATGGAGCAGACATTGGCACTTACACTGGAAGAAAAGCAGGAGATTATTCTGGCAGCAGAAAAACGTAAGGCTTATGCTTTGGCCCGGGAACTTATCCAGAAGCCGGAGGCTTCAGTATGGATGATTTTGATCCCCATACTGTTTATCCATCATGCCTTTAATATTCAGAAATATAAAAAGAGCATCCATGGTTTTGCGGAAAATTATATAAAAACCCGTGAGAAAGCACTGGAGCTGGCCTTTTATTCCATGAAGGAAGAAAAAGGGGTAATCATAAACCTTGAAAATTGTTTTCCTTCGGTGGAGATGCATGAGGAAAAGGAAGTTCGCATCTGTGAGAAACAGCTTGAGGAGATCCGTCTGTTCTTTCATCATTATAAGTTGCTGATGGATGCCCGGGGGAAGAGTTACGAAGCCATGGTCAAGGCAGCCTACGGCGAGGCCGGAAAGCTGAAAGCCTTTTACAATGCTTTGGAAAAGGCAGAAAAGGAAGTCTTGCGCTATGTTAACAAGAGCTTTCAGACCAGTGAGGCTGCTTTGGAAGTGACAAAGAGAATGGAAAAAATTGCTGGCGGTATCCGGGAGAAAGAAGTGAAGGAGGTTTTTTAAGACTGCTGCTGATCCGCTAGCCTCCTGACAGACAAAAAAGCAGGTAGTCTGAATGGTCTGAAAACGTCCGCAATGAATAGCCACTGGTTTTTTGTTGCGGATGTTTTTTTATTGCTCTGATCGCCGGATGCCGGACCGCATATGGGACTGGGCAGTGAAGGTTTCTTCAGACTGGGTGTAAAAATACTGGTTGGCATCAAGATCTGCAGCAATGATAATATCCATCACAGGCCGGATCACAGGAAGGGTCTGCATCCATGGCAGTACAAGGGCGACTGCAATCCAGAAACCTGCCACACCCATGATTAGTTTGGCTATGCCGGCTAATGTTTTTTTTTCTGACATTCCCTTACCTCCGCTTGAAAGATTTATAGTAACTTCTGAATAACTTAAATTTAGTTCTTTAAATTTAAATCTTTAAAAAAGGACTAATTGTCCATCACTGGTCGAAACGAGTTCAAATCCGGTACAAGTTACTCTATGGCAGGACGCCGTGACACGGCGTGCGCTGCTATTTCAGTATGGTCTTTTTACCGGATTCGAATAAAATTTTCCGTCCGTATCCCATCAATGCAGAGGATACGGACGGAACTCTCAGTTTCTTTTACAGGCTTGCTGTAATGTCAGGGAATACAAGGAAGAACATGATGTATGCCATGAGCAGGGTCAGGGCGAGGTTAAGGCTCTGACCGCATACATAGAGGATAACAGGTTTGCCACCGGTAAAGTGTTTGGCCATTTCCCTGAAGTTCGATGTCAGACCTATGGAGGCAAAGGCCAGAATAAAGAACCATTCACGGCAGGGACGGCTGAAACCGCGAAGTACGCCCTGATCCAGCATGACGTCCCCGCGGGCGCCCATGGCTTCGATCATGATGGAAAAGACTACGGATGCGGCAATGAAACCGAGAACAAATTTGGGGAAACGATACCAGATCTCCATTTTCTTAACGGTCTGGCCTTCAACACAATCCACCTTGGCACACCAGTATACGGCCACACCAAAGGCAATGGCACCTATCATGATATTCTGGATCATTTTGATGGTTGCAGCAACAAACATCCCTGTTTCACCAAGGAAGGCACCTGCGGCAACAACGGCACCCGTAGAGTCGATGGTGCCACCTATCCAGGCTCCGCCCAGAACTGGATGCATGCCAACGGATACGATGAAGGTGGGCAGAGCGATCATCATAATGGCTGTGAAGAGCATGGACATGCCGATGGCAATGGTGAGCTCTTCCTTGGTGGCACGGCAGGCCGCAGCCGTAGCAATGGCCGCTGAAACACCGCATACACACATATCCGATGATACGGTTATGTTCAGGGTTTTTGATTCCATCTTCAGAACTTTCTGACCGAAGATGTAGGTCAGTACCAGAACCGTCGGCGTGACCACCCATGCCACAAAAATGCCGGGAAGGCCGATGGCAAGGATTTTACCGAAGAGGATTTCAGCACCCAGAAGCACAAGGCCTGTTTTGATGAAATATTCGGTCTGGGCTGCGTCTTTGATGAACTGTGGAGTTCCTATGGTAT
This sequence comes from Desulfobotulus mexicanus, assembly GCF_006175995.1. NCBI lineage: Bacteria > Pseudomonadati > Thermodesulfobacteriota > Desulfobacteria > Desulfobacterales > Desulfobacteraceae > Desulfobotulus > Desulfobotulus mexicanus. The sequence goes on along the minus strand of NZ_VDMB01000003.1, from coordinate 201,944 downwards.
TGGCAATGAGCATGCCGCCGAGGATGGCCCAGATGAGAGGACCAAAGCCCCAGCTTCTGAGGGTGCTGTTGGCGCCGATGATTTCTGAAATGATTGCAAGAAGAAAAACAAAGCCAAACCCTTTAATGAAGTTGGCTGTGTTAATGTTCATTACCGTCGTGCCTGCGGCAAAGAAAAGCATGAAAATAACACCGATGCCAAACAGGTAGGGAATTTTATTATACGCCTGGGTTCCTGTCTGGGAGCGGGCCCTGCTTTCGGCACTTCTGGCGGAACGCCACTGGGAAATGGAGCCTTCGGCCTTTTTGTTCAGCTCCGTATTCTGGAAAGCAGCATTTGCGGCTGCTGCCTGATCTGCCTCGGCCTGTGCAAGGGCTGCTTTGGTTTTTTCCTGGGCTGCAGCGTGTTTTTCCTTTGCTCCCTCCCGTATTTCAGCTGCCCTTGCTTCCGTAAGGATAAGGGCTTCCATGGGGTTGGAGGCCCATCTTGCAGGGGTTGCCAGCCATTTGGCAATGGTTTTCCCATGGGATTCATTACGGGCTCGAAGGCCTGAGAAGGAATCATTGGCTCTGTGCCATTCAAGAGTATGGAAGGGGGCACGGGCATCTTCGGCCTGCATGGTACGCTGGGCCTGGGCAATTTTCTGATCCATATCCGCAGGAGGTCTGGGTAGAAAAATGATCAGGCCAACGATAAGAATAATGATACCAAGCCATATGGCCCACCAGTCCTCTTTCTTATAGAGTTCAGACCATTCCCATTTTGCCTGATCCACAACAATTTCCGGCTGTCTGCTTTGTCCTGACATAGTTAAAACTCCTTGAAATAATAATGGCTTTAGGTTTTACATCCATAATTTCGATTTACCCGGTTTTTAAGAACCTCATCCGTGGATGCAGAAAATATTTTTCGGGGGATTTATGGGGCCAAATATTTTCTGGAAGAAGAAGCTGTCTCTTACCGGTTCTTTTCAGGGTAAACGAGTGACAAGCTCACAAAGCTGAATTAGCAAAGCAAAATGAATGCCGTAATTGTTTTTTTTTTAAGGATGGAAAATATATCATGATATTTCAGGCTGTCATCCACTGTGTTTGATTTTAATAAAAAAATACAAGGCAGTGGTGCAGCCCTGGGGATGCATATGGCGTTGCCATGGGTGCAGTCTCGTGGATGCATGCTGGTGCAGGCAGGTTCTTGGGCTCTCCGTGTATTTTTTTCTGGTTCAGGCGGGTTAGTGTTTTCTTATGCTTTAGAAAAAGGTATGTAAGAACTTTTGTAAGAAAACCAGAACAATTGGGAGGGTTCATGAGTATTTCAGGGGATAAGGGAAAGGCCATTGAGTCGGCCATGGGACAGATTGAACGTCAGTTTGGAAAAGGCGCCATCATGCGCCTGGGCAGCAAGGAAGTAATAGCGGTTCCCACCATTTCCACTGGTTCCCTGGCTCTGGACAGAGCCCTTGGCATCGGTGGTCTGCCCAAAGGACGTGTGATAGAAATTTATGGGCCGGAGTCTTCGGGTAAAACAACTCTGGCCCTCCATGCGGTTGCGGAATGCCAGCGTGTGGGTGGAATAGCAGCTTTCATAGATGCGGAGCATGCTCTGGATACCGCCTATGCAAGAAGGCTGGGTGTTAATGTGGATGAGCTTCTGGTTTCCCAGCCGGATACCGGTGAGCAGGCCCTTGAGATTGCTGATATGCTGGTGCGCAGTGGGGCTGTGGATATTCTTGTCATTGATTCCGTTGCCGCACTGGTTCCAAGGGCTGAAATTGAAGGGGAAATGGGAGATGCCCATATGGGGCTTCAGGCCCGTCTCATGAGTCAGGCCCTGCGTAAACTCACTGCCACTATTGGCAAGACCATGACAATGGTGATTTTCATCAACCAGATCCGTATGAAAATCGGTGTTATGTTCGGTAATCCGGAAACCACCACCGGTGGTAATGCTCTCAAGTTCTATGCCTCCGTCCGGCTGGATGTGCGTCGTGCCGCAGCCATCAAGGATGGTCAGGATGTTACGGGTAACCGTACCCGTGTCAAGGTGGTGAAAAACAAGTTGGCTCCACCCTTTAAAGAGGCTGAGTTTGATCTCATGTATGGAGAAGGTATTTCCAGAATCGGTGACCTGCTGGATCTTGGTGTGGAAGCTAATATTATAGAAAAAAGTGGCGCATGGTATTCCTATGACGGCGAGCGTATCGGTCAGGGCCGGGAGAATGTGAAAAAGTTTCTGAAGGAAAATGAAGAACTGTTTAATACCCTCTATGTCAAGGTAAGGGAAAGTATGGGCATTGGCCTGTCTTTGGCACCTGAGAAGGATGAAAAGGCTGCAAAAGCAGGAAAGAATGCCAAAGCACCCCGTGAAAAAAAAGGGGAAGAACCTTCCATGTTTGATGATGCAGTACCCTCCGATGAATAATCAGAATGATTGACTGGATGGAAAGTGTCCGGGCAGTGAATTTATATCTGAATATTTGTAACTGTTCAGCAGGGTTTTCCAAGTATCATACCTGCAAGACAGATGCACAGGCCCCAGGCTATTTGCCCGTGACGCAATCTTATTCTTAGATCTTCTTGCCCTGTGCGGAAGCGGCAAAAACTCGCCGCCACAGGCAGGATAAGCTTTTTTATTACCATAGCAGGCCTTGGTACGTTGCCTTTGTGGCGGCTCAGACAGTTTGCCGCTTCTTTCGCACAGGCCTGCAAAGCTCTGATCCGAAACGATTGCAATGTCACTTGCAAATAGCCATGGAGCCTTGCAACAGTACGAAGCTGCTGTAACTACAGCATTGGCGGTTCGGAATAAGCTGTGCTGAATAATTACGAATATTTTATATCTGACTGATCTTAAAGTAAGCAGGAGAAAATAAAAACCATGATGACGGGAAATGAAATTCGTCAGAAATTTCTGGAATATTTTAAAAAACACGAACATCGCCTGGTGCGCAGTTCTTCCCTTGTTCCATCCGATGACCCCACTCTGCTGTTCACCAATGCAGGCATGGTGCAGTTCAAACGGGTGTTCATAGGGGAAGAAAAAAGGGATTATGTTACGGCAACCACCTCCCAGAAATGTGTCCGGGCCGGAGGCAAGCATAACGATCTGGAGAATGTGGGCTATACCGCAAGGCACCATACCTTTTTTGAGATGCTGGGTAATTTCAGTTTCGGGGATTATTTCAAGGAAAAGGCTATTGCCTTTGCCTGGGATCTCCTTACTAACGGCTATGGTCTTCCTGCGGAAAAACTCTGGATTTCCATCTATCTGGATGACGATGAAGCCTTTAATATCTGGCATGAGCAGATCGGTGTGCCCAAAGAACGCATCGTGCGTCTGGGGGAAGAGGATAATTTCTGGGCCATGGGGGATACGGGCCCCTGCGGTCCCTGTTCAGAAATTCACATAGACCGGGGACCTGCCCATGGGTGCGATAATCCTGCCTGTGCCGTTGGCTGTGACTGTGACCGCTATCTTGAAATCTGGAACCTTGTGTTCATGCAGTTTAACCGCTCCGAAGACGGGACCATGACGCCTCTGCCCAAGCCCAGTATTGATACGGGCATGGGGCTTGAGCGCATTGCCTCCGTGGTGCAGGGTGCGGATACCAATTATGACACGGATCTTTTTGTTCCCATCATGGAAAAGGTGGGAGAGATGTCCGGGAAAAAGCCGGGTGAAAATCCTGCATGGGATGTGGCCATGAAGGTAATAGCCGATCACAGCCGTGCGGCAGCCTTTCTTGTCAATGATGGTGTACTGCCTTCCAACGAGGGCAGGGGATATGTGCTGCGCCGTATTCTGCGCAGGGCCATTCGCTATGGCCGCAACATCGGTCTGACCCGGCCCTTTCTCAAGGATACGGTGCGGGTGGTTTTTGCCATTATGGAAGATGCCTATCCTGAGCTTAAAACCCAGGAAAGCTTCATTTGCAGTGTTATTGAGAATGAGGAAATCCGTTTTTCCGAGACCCTGGACAATGGGCTGAAGCTTCTCAACGAAACCCTTGAAGGCCTTGCTGCCGCAGGAAAAAAGGAGCTGTCCGGTGATGTGATTTTCCGGCTGTATGACACCTATGGTTTCCCTGTGGACATTGTAAAGGATGTTACCAAGGGAAGCGATGTCCGCCTTGATATGCAGGGTTTTGAAAAAATCATGGCAGAACGAAGGGAAATGAGCCGCAGCAAGGTGAAGTTTGACGCGATGAATGAAGCCTATCTTTCCCTTTCCAGTGCAGGTGTTCAGACGGCCTTTACCGGATATGAGAGAACCGAAGATAAAGCAAAGGTGCTTTTGCTTGTGCAGCAGGGAAAGGCCTGTGACAGGCTTGAGGGAGAAGGGGAGCTGGAGCTGGTAACGGACCGCACGCCCTTTTATGCGGAATCCGGCGGGCAGACAGGAGACAGGGGTTTTATCCGCACGAAAAGCTTTGAAATGGAAGTGACAGATACCCTGAAAGATCCCACGGGTTTTTTCATCCACAAAGGAAGGATTGTTTCGGGAAGCCTTGCAAAGGGTGAGGAAGTCATTCTTTCCGTGGACAGTGCAGCCAGGGCCAGCACCGAAAGAAACCATACGGCTACCCACCTTCTCCATGCCGCCCTGCGGAATGTGGTGGGGGATCATGTAAAGCAGTCCGGCTCCCTTGTGGGTCCGGACCGGCTCCGTTTTGACTTTACCCATTTTTCCGGGATTGACCGGAGTGTTCTGGACAGGGTGGAGGCTTGGGTGAATGAAAAAATCCGCCAGAATGTCCCTGTTAACTCCGAGGTAATGCAGGCAGAAGAAGCATTTAAAACCGGTGCCACAGCCCTTTTTGAGGAAAAGTACGGGGACGAGGTAAGGGTCATTAGTCTGGATACCTTCAGCAAGGAATTCTGTGGCGGGACACATACGGCCTACACAGGGGATATCGGTCTCTTTGTCATTGTGTCCGAAGGCAGTGTGGCAGCAGGTGTCCGCCGTATTGAAGCATTGACCGGCGCATCGGCCCTTGCCTTTGTACAGGAGCGTAACCGTATAATACTTGAGGCGGCTTACCTTTTAAAGGACAGGCCGGAGACTCTGGTGCCCCGGGTGGAACGTCTGCTGGCGGACTGTCGCAGTCAGGAAAAAACCATTGATTCGCTGAAAAACAAGATGGCGGAAATGAGTGCGGGAGATATTACCGAAGGCGTTGTGGAGATTCAGGGCGTCAAAGTACTGGCCAAAAAGGTGATGGTGGATAACCCTGCTTCCCTCAGGGATCTTGCGGATCGTATGAAGGATAAGCTGGGTTCCGGTATTGTGCTTCTGGGAACGGAATCCGATGGTAAGGTTCTTCTCATCTCCGTGGTAAGTAAGGATCTTGTGGGGCGTTTCCATGCAGGAAATATTGTGAAAACCGCAGCCGGTGTGGTGGGTGGCGGCGGTGGTGGACGTCCGGATATGGCCCAGGCCGGTGGTACCCGGCCGGAAAATCTGGATGCGGCTTTGCAGACGGTTCTGGATATGGTGTCTCAGGCTTAACGGCAGCCTATGCAGCGTAAGCCTGATGGTATTGTTTTTAAGGCACACAGGGCATTAAATAAATGGCCTGTGTGCCTGTTATCTGTCCGGACCTTTTTTTTTGTGGATACTGGGTCCTTTCTGGCTTTTTTGCGGTGTGCTGGGGCTGCTTTTCGTGCTTTTTTTTCTGGATCGCATGGCCTGATCCAGCTGCTTTTCCCCCTTTGAAGAGGATTGCACCACAAGATCCTTCTGCCGCTTTTTTCTGCCCCCGTCCTTTTCCACAAAAAGCTTCTCTCCCGTCCACGGATCCGTTTCCGTCCAGTACATGGCCGCCGACCAGGTGGAAGGTGTGGGCGTGAAGATCTGCACCTGTTCCGGTGTAAGTTTTAGTGTGTCACGGGCATAGGCCCCCAGTTTTTTCATGTCTTCTTCCGTACATCCCGGATGGGCTGCAATGAAGTAGTAGGTGAGAAACTGGGGTTTACCTGCTTTACGGGTCTGGGTGAAAAAAAGATCCCTGAAGCGTTCAAGGGTTTCGGTGCCGGGTTTTCCCATGCGGGAGAGGACATGGGGACAGATATGTTCCGGTGCCACCTTCATCTGGCCGGAAACATGGTGGCTTACCAGCTCTTCCAGATAGCCCGGTCCTGCTTTTTTATCCGCCAGCAGAAGATCATAGCGAACACCCGATGCCACAAAAACCTTTCGGACCCCTTTCAGACTGCGCAGTTCTTTCAGGAGTTTTTTCTGGAGACTGTGGTCCGGTTTCAGGGAAGGGCAGACCTCGGGGAAAAGGCAGCGCCGGTCTGTGCAACTTCCCTTTTCCAATTTTTTTCTGCATTCAAATCCATACATATTTGCTGTGGGGCCGCCTGCATCGGAAATAATTCCTTTGAAATCGGATCTGTGGGTGAGGCTTTCGGCTTCTTTCACAATGGAGGCAAGGCTTCTGGACCGAACCCTTCTTCCCTGATGCACGGCAATGGCGCAGAAATTACATTCCCCATAGCATCCGTAGTGGGTGGTGATGCTGTGGCGGATGGTTTCCAGTGCCCGGACCTCTCCTTTTGACGCATCATCGGGATGCAGGCTGCGGGTAAAGGGCAGGGCGTGCATGGCATCCAGCTCCTTTTCTTCCGTATGGGGAAAGGGCGGGTTCTGGATGAGAAATCGGTCAGCGTGGGCCTGGGCCAGCCCTCTGGCCGTGATGGGATCATTGTTTTCGTAAAAGGTATGGAACATGGAAAGAAAGCTTTTTTTATCTTTAGAAACCTCTTCAAAGGAAGGAAGGGTCAGGTAGTTTTCCGGAACTTCTTTTGCAACGAGGCATAGGCCGGGTATGGCATCCGGAGATTCTTTGTGTTTCAGGGAACGGGCAAAGGCAATGATGCTGGATTCGGCCATGCCGTAGAGCAGATAATCCGCCTTGGCATCAAAGAGTATGGAACGACGGATTTTATTGTCCCAGAAATCATAGTGACTGATACGGCGCAGGCTGGCTTCTATACCGCCCAGAAGAATGGGCACCGTATTCTTGAAGTAACGACGGATGCGGTTGGTGTATACAATACAGGCCCGGTCCGGCCTGCGGTCATTGACACCGCCGGGGGTATAGTCGTCGTTTTTTCTGCGTTTTTTTGAAGCCGTGTAATTGGCCACCATGGAATCCACACTGCCAGCGCTGACACCCCAGAAGAGTCTTGGTTCGCCGAGCTTTGTAAAATCAGAGGCTTTTTCCGGGTCGGGCTGGGCAAGAATGGCTACCCTGAAACCATCAGCAGCAAGAACCCTTGCAATGACGGCAATACCCATGGAAGGGGCATCAATAAAGGCATCCCCTGTCACAAGGATAATATCCGGAGCATCCCAGCCATTTCTGGCCATGGCTTCGGGGCTTGTGGGAAAAATGTCGGAAAGGTCAGGCATGAAAATCCTTTATTAAAAGCCTTAAGTCTGTTTCTGGGGAGCCTGTCAGCGGGCAGAAGTCCTGGAAGGGTATGGTGGAAAGGTAAGGATAAAGATGCTGCCTTTGGAGGGTTCACTTTCGATGGCAAGTGTTCCTTTGTTTTTTTCTATGAATTCCCTGCATATCACCATGCCAAGGCCTGTGCCGCACTCACCTGTGGTACCTGGGGTGGATTTACCGCAGGAGCCGGAAAGTAGAGAAGCCACGGTCTGTTCATTCATTCCTGTGCCTGTATCGCTGATACGTATTTCTGTCCCCGCAGAGCTCTGCTTTGCGGTGATGGTGATTTGGCCCCCGGTGTCCGTAAATTTGATGGCATTGGAAACGAGGTTGCGCAGTACCGATGCCATCATGTTGGCATCAGCAAAGAGATACAGGGTTTTTGGAATTTTACCACGGATATGGATATTTTTTTTGTCTGCGTTTTCCTTAAAAAGGGAAACTGTCGAATGGATCAGGCTTGTTAAATCCAGTATCTCCGGTTGCCATTCGTTAAAGCCGCTGCCTGTTCGGGCCCAGTCCAGCAGTTTTTCCAGCATTTGGTAAAGTTTGAGGGTGGAGCCGTGGGCATGGGCAAGAAAACGTTTTTTTTCTTTTTCCGTGTAATCATTATAGCCTTCCGTCAGCAGTCCTAAAAATCCCAGAACACTGCTGAAGGGTGCTTTGAGGTCATGGGCAACAACTGAAAGGATCTTTTCCTTTTCCCTGTTGATGCGTAAGAGCTGATTTTTCTGTTCCTGCAGCATCATGTGCAGATGGATGCGGGCCAGTATTTCTTCCTGCTGAAAGGGTTTGCAGATGTAGTCCACGGCTCCGGCCTGAAATCCTGTCAGCTTATCTGCCGTATCCGTGAGGGCTGTCATGAAGATGACAGGGATATCCCGGGTATCCGGATCTGCTTTCAGGGTTTGACATGTTGTGAATCCATCCATATCCGGCATGATAACATCCAGAAGTATCATGTTGGGCCGGGATAATTTAGCCATTTTGAGGGCCGTCTTACCATCCTGTGCCACCAGTGTACGGTAGCCGCTCTGGTCCAGACAGTGAAAAAGAATTCCCAGATTGGCAGGATTGTCGTCAACAATGAGTATGGTTTTCATGGCTGGTTAGCGACGTCTTTCTGGATTTTGCCGTGGTGGTTAAGCCATCGGCTCAACTCCCTGATACGGAACTGGCCTGCAAGTTCTTCCACATAACCTGTAAAGGCTTTATATTGGGTACACATATTATTACTTTGGCACCACTCTGTGATGGCAGAAATATCACCTTGTTTTACAAGATCCATAAGCTCTTGAATTTTCGTTTCATCCGGAAACAGGATTTCAGGAATGAGGGTGTCTGTTTCGGAGTTGGTTTCAGAAATCCAGATCATGGGAAGATGCTTACAGAGAACCTCAAAGAGCCTTTGCATCTGAACTGGCTTGGAAATAAAGGCTGCACACCCAAGGGTCATGCATTTTTCCCGGACATCTGGTGTTGCACTGGCGGAAACTGCAATAACTGGCGGAGCGTCCTTACCTAAAAGTTCAAGGATGGTTTCTGTGGTCTCAAAACCATCCATTCCCGGCATGATGAGGTCCATTAATATGATATCCGGCGGCATGGATTCGCAGATTTCTATGGCCTGCTCACCGCTTTCGGCTTCATCCATTATAAAGCCCAGTGGAGAGAAAAAGTCCGCCAGAAAGGACCGGTTTTCCCTGACATCATCGACGATCAGGATACGTAAGGGGGCTGTGTTTTTATCCGTACGTCTGTATCCCATAAGTGCGCCGGAAAGTGAAATCTTTTTTTCTGTGTTAATATTTTGCATGGACTCTGGCAGGAGGATAGCAAAGCTGAACTGACTGCCTTTTTCCAGCTGACTTTTTACTTCAATGATGCCACCCATCATGCGTATGAGGTACTGGCTGATGGCAAGGCCGAGGCCCGTTCCTTCTGGTTTTTTGCGAATACTTTCCACCTGAGAGAAGGGTTTGAAAATAAAAGGCAGATCCTTTTCAGGGATTCCTATACCCGTATCTGATACATTAAAAGAAATCAGGCCATTTTTTATTTTCACGCTAAGATGCACATATCCCTTTTCCGTGAATTTGACTGCATTTCCTAAGAGATTCAAGAGAACCTGCCGGAGTCTGTGCTCATCTCCAATGACCGTGGGCGGTAGATCATCGGCCATGGATACTTTCATGAGCAGCCCTTTTTCTTTTGCCCGGTTTCCGGCCATGCCCGCCGTGCTTTTGATAAAAGAAGCAAGGTTAAAAGCTTGCAGGGTGAGATCCATTTTTCCGGCTTCAATTTTGGAGAGGTCCAGAATGTCGTTGATCATGCGCAGGAGATGCTCTCCGCATTGCTGTATAACCTGAATGCGTTCCTGGTCTTTGGGCCCCAGCCTTTCTCCGTCCCGGTGCAGCAGTTGGGCGTATCCCAGAATACCGTTTAGTGGGGTTCTGAGCTCATGGCTCATGCTTGCAAGAAAGGCACTTTTGGCAAAACTTGCATCATCGGCTCTTTTTTTTGCTTCCAGATGTTCTTTGTTCAGATTAGCCAGTCTGGCATTGGTTTTGGTGAGTGCAAGGGTACGTTCCACAACCTTTTCTTCCAGTTTTTTCTTGTGGCGTGAAAGGTTGATATCCCTTTCCTGCATTTCCTGCAGTTTCATGTTCAGGCGTGTCAGGGTGGTGTTGGCGGCCATCAGGGATAGTGTGCGGTCCATGATTTTCTGCTGCAGCGTGGCTCTGTGTTGAAACAGGGCCTTATCTTTTTCCTGAATTTCAAGGATAAGATGGTTAAATCCTTCGGCCAGCAAAGAGGCTTCCCTGTTTCCGGGGATGGGTAGGGGACGGGAATAATTTCCTGTCTGTCTCATTTTACGGATGTCCAGGACGATATTCATCAGGGGTCTGAGCAATATATGGGTAAGGTACAAAAAAAGAAAAAAAACGAGCACATGTACTGTAAGGAGGGTAATGGGGCAGAAGGCAGGGTATTTGTTGTGGAACAGGAAAAAAAGAGTTGTGGTGCCGGAAGTGGCTGATATGCCAAAAATCATGAGAAGCATAATCTTTGAGCGCAGGGTAAATTTTGAAAATAAAGAAAGTATCATCATCGTTCCATATAAAATAATATTCGGTGAATATGCATTGAATATTCTGATATCATAAAAACTCATGGTGAGGCCATAGCTGTAAGCCTGGAGGTAGAAAAAATCCAGAACCTGACTATGAGAAAAACAATTTTTCATCTGTCTTGATTCAGATCAAGGAAAGGCTGGCCTGAAAAGCATAGACTCGCTTTCAGAGATGAGGAAGCAGCCGGACAAAACTTTTCAGTCAAGGAGGATACCATGTTCTGTAATCAGTGTGAGCAGGCAGCTAAAGGTGTGGGATGTGATAAGATCGGTGTATGTGGCAAAACAGGAGAGGTTGCGGCCCTGCAGGATCTTTTGATCCATGCCGTCAAAGGACTTTCTCAGGTTGCAGTGGAAGGCAGAAGGGTAGGGGTGACGGACCCGAAGGTGAACCGCTTTACTTCAGAGGCCATCTTTTCCACCCTGACCAATGTGGATTTTGATGAAAAACGCTTTGAAAATCTGATTCTGGAATGCGAGCGTTTCAAAAAAAGCCTTGAGGCCGATGTGAAAGCAGCCGGTGGAACAGTTCCTGGTACGGACACCTCATGGATTCAGAAACTGGTTGCCCGCCTGACCGGTAATGGAGGGGATTTTAAAATCCTTCCCACCCTGCCCATGAAGGCCCGTGACCTTGCATCCATGACCGCTCTGGGAGAGACCGTAGGGCTCCTTGATGGCCCGGATACCAACCCGGATCTTCGTTCCATTAAGCAGATTGTGGTTTTTGGTCTGAAGGGGGTTGCTGCCTACGCGGATCATGCAGCCATTCTGGGGCAGGAAGATGAGGCGGTATATGCCTTTATCCATGAGGCCATGGCTGCCACCCTGAACCCGGATCTTTCTGCGGATGAGTTGCTGGGACTGGCCCTCAAGTGCGGGGAAGTGAATCTTCGGGCCATGGAATTGCTGGATGCGGCCAATACCGGTCGTTACGGGCATCCTGTGCCCACTCCCGTTCCTCTGGGGCAGAAAAAGGGCAAGGCCATACTTGTTTCCGGCCATGATTTAAAGGATCTGGAGCTTCTTCTGCAGCAGAGTGAAGGCAAGGGGATTTTTGTTTATACCCATGGGGAGATGCTTCCCTGCCATGCCTATCCCGGTCTTAAAAAGTATGGTCATTTTTATGGACACTACGGTACCGCATGGCAGAATCAGGCCAAAGAATTTGATGCCTTTCCCGGTGCCATTCTCATGACCACCAACTGCATCCAGAAGCCAAAGGTCAGTTATCAGGAAAACCTTTTCACCACAGGTCTTGTGGGTTTTCCCGGTGTGCGGCACATTGCGGATAAGGATTTTACTCCTGTCATTGAAAAGGCGCTGGCCCTTCCGGGATTCGCGGAAGATGTAGCCGCTAAGGAAGTGCTCACGGGCTTTGCCCGGAATGCCGTCCTTTCCGTTGCCGGAACCGTTGTGGATGCGGTAAAATCCGGAGCTATCCGTCATTTCTTCCTTGTGGGTGGCTGTGACGGGGCCAGACCCGGCCGGAACTATTATACGGAGCTTGTGGAGAAAATTCCTGCGGACTGTATGGTGCTGACCCTTGCCTGCGGCAAGTTCCGGTTTTTTGATAAGGATCTCGGTAAAATCGGTGATCTTCCAAGGTTACTGGATATCGGGCAGTGCAATGATGCCTACTCTGCCATTCAGATTGCCGTGGCTCTGGCCGATGCTTTTGAGTGCGGCGTGAATGATCTGCCCCTTTCCATGATTCTCTCATGGTATGAGCAGAAGGCCGTGGCAATCCTTCTGACCCTTTTACATCTGGGCATTAAGGATATTCGCCTTGGACCTTCATTGCCTGCCTTTATTACGGAAAATGTGCTGGGTGTTCTGGTGGAGAAATTTGGTATCCGGCCCATTGCTGATACGCCGGATGAAGATCTGAAAACCATTCTCGGATAAGTTTTTAGTAAAATATGATGGGGCAGGCCATGGGCCTGCCCTTTTTTAGTCCACAAGGCAGCGGAATCCCAGAATGTTGGCGGTAAAGTCCGGCCGGAGGGGATAGCGGGCCCAGAGGGTAGGTTCTCCTGCCGTAATGAAACTGCCCCCCTTGGCGATGAAAAAAGGAATCTGGGAGACATTCTGGCTTAGACCTTCCATGGGGCTTTGTGTCCATTCCAGTACATTGCCCGTAAGATCCATCAGGGAAAAATCGTTCTGACCTTTCGTAAAGGTATCCACGGCTGTGGTTTCCCCAATGCCTGTGGTTTCCACATTGGAAGCCTCAGGATTCCATGTTTCTCCCCATGGATAGGGCAGGCCCTTTGCTGTGCGGGCAGCCGCCTCCCATTCATCTTCCGTGGGAAGCCTTTTTCCTATCCATGCGGCAAAGCGTCGGGCATCTTCGATACTGATCTGTACCACAGGGTGGTTGCGCTTTAAGTGTATGCTGGATCCGGGCCCTTCCGGTGCATACCATGCAGCTCCATCAATGCGCTTGCTTCCTGTTTCTGCAACCCATTGGGCTTTCATTTCTCCGGTATCGGGGTCTTTGACTTTACGGAAGCGGGGCTGGAAAACCGTACCATAGCCCATCTTTTCCGCTGTGGTACGGTAGCCTGTTCGTTCCACAAAGACCTCAAACAGGGCATTGGTTACGGGGAAACGACCGATATAAAAATCCTTAAGCTGAATTTTCGTTTCCCTGCGTTCCAGTTTTCCTGGGTTGGGAGAGCCTACCCGGAAGCTGCCCTGATCCACTAGAGGATACTGGTTGTAAAAACGTTCCATGGCACCCAGATAGCCGTCAAAGCGTTCGGATAAAAGGCGGTTTTTTTCCATGTCGTCGGGATCATACTCGCTGAAATCCTCGTCACTGCCAAAGCTCAGTCCCAGATCCGGTGCCTCTTCCTTTTCCTCTTCTTCAGGGGCTTCTTCTTCGGGTTCCACAAGCTCTTCAAAAAGATCCGGGTCCAGTTCGCCATCCACCTCAACTTCTTCCACCTCATCATCATCCAGCAGATCCATCAGCGGGGCAGAATCATTGTCTTCTATCTCAGGAATTTCATCATCTTCATCCATGAGTTCTTCATCCTCACCCAGCTCCACCAGATCGCCACCTTCTGAATCTCCCGGCTCTTCGTCATCATCGAGCTCTATGGTTTCAGTGTCTTCATCGATTTCTTCAGCGTCCTGCAGCTCTTCGTCTTCGTCCATCTCTATGGTTTCAGTGTCTTCATCGATTTCTTCAGCGTCCTGCAGCTCTTCGTCATCATCGAGCTCTATGGTTTCAGTGTCTTCATCGATTTCTTCAGCGTCCTGCAGCTCTTCATCATCGTTCAGTTCTATGGTTTCGATGTCCTCATCTATTTCTTCAGCGTCCTGCAGTTCTTCGTCTTCGTCCATCTCTATGGTTTCGATGTCTTCATCGATTTCTTCAGCGTCCTGCAGCTCTTCGTCATCATCGAGCTCTATGGTTTCGATGTCCTCATCTATTTCTTCAGCGTCCTGCAGCTCTTCATCATCGTCTATCTCTATTGTTTCGATTTCTTCATCTATTTCTTCAGCGTCCTGCAGCTCTTCGTCTTCATCCAGTTCTATGGTTTCGATGTCCTCATCGATTTCTTCAGCGTCCTGCAGCTCTTCATCATCGTCTATCTCTATGGTTTCGATGTCATCTTCGATTTCTTCAGTGTCCTGTAGCTCTTCATCATCGTCTATCTCTATGGTTTCGATGTCATCTTCGATTTCTTCAGTGTCCTGCAGCTCTTCGTCTTCGTCCATCTCTATGGTTTCCGGTTCAGATTCGTCTTCTGCTCCACTGTCTTCTTCGCCAGCGCCCGTGTCTGGTTCAGGAGTTTCTGTTCCGGGGGCATCAATGCTTTCCAGCAGATTTTTAAGCTCCTGTAGTTCCTTGCCATCGGGATCATCCACGCCCTTTTCCCGACGGTCCAGAAAATCCTTCACAATGTTGATTAGTTCATAAAGACGTGAGATGGACATCTGGCCGTTGTCTCCGGAAACCATGCCTGATACGGTCTGCAGGAGCTTTTCCCGCATGCTGTTATCCATTTCAAAGGTATTGTTTTTTCCTATGATAACACCTTCCGGGTTTTTATCTTCCTCCATCATTTTTTTAAGGTCGGCATTGATGGCGGTACGCAGGCTTGCAAAATTTTTTATGCGGCTTCGGATAGCCTGTGCATCTTCTCCTGTCTCCCATATTTCTGCAATAAGGTTTTCTGTGGGGATTCCATGGATGCGTGTAAGGTCTTCCTCAGTGCTATAATGTTTACGTATGGCCTGTATAAGGCGGTACTTTGGCGCATTGGGATTGCGATAAGGCAGATTGTCAAAGGCCAGATCAATGCCTTTCAGGGTAAGATTCAGGTTCATGGGCCCCCCGGAAAGAAGAAAAGAAGCAGGTGACTGAATTTTGGTGTTTTTACAAAACGGGATTCTGTGCTATCTTTAACAATGCATTCTATTTTATGTTTTCTTAACCATAACAGAGATACGGGTAAAACTGCAACGGTAAGGAATCTTGCTGCAGCCATGGCCCTTTCAGGAAGACCAGCACTGGTGGTTTTTTCAGAAGATAATCTCGTTTTTTCTGAGGAAGAAAAATATTTTCCTTTTCATTCCGGAATTCTGGAAGATTATCAGATACCTGCTTTGTTTTACATGAAAGCTGATACCTTGACAGCAGGGGAAACCTTGACAGTTGTAAAGATAAGAGAAAAGCTGACAGCTGTGCTTGATGTCTTAGCACCGGAAACCGTTGTTTTCTGGGATACACCCTCTGCACTTTCCGCAGAGACACGGACGGCCCTCTTGCTTTCCAGTGGTGTTTTTATTCCCCTTGGTCTGGAGGGGGAGGCTTTTGATCGTCTGGGACCCAGTCTCGGGCTTCTGGAGTGGGTACGCAGGGAAAGGCAGGAGCCTCTGCCTCTTATGGGTATGATTCCGGTGTGTGCCAGGCCGGATCAGGCTTTATCCCTTATCTTTTCCGGGCCGGCCCATAAACTGTTCAGGGCAAAGATGGCTCCTGTTCCCATTCCCGAAGATTTTTGTGTTAAAAGAGCTGAGTCCATGGGAAGACCTGTTTTTTGTGAAGATCTTTTATCCCCTGCGGCCTCTGCTTACCAAATGCTTTCCAGGTGGATATCTTCTTGCATTATTTGATAAAATGTGGATTCTGTACGGGGAAGGGCGTTGCGGAATGCCTGTCGGCTAGGCTTATGCGGGGCAGAGAGTTTTTTTTGAAACCGATATCAAAAAAGGAGCAGGCCTGTGAAAGTCAGCGATACCAGTGTAATAGAAAGCAGTGAGCGGGAGTTGATGGATACCATTATTGCAGAACTGGACTGGTCGGCCATTGAACAGCTGTTACGCCAAAAGCATAAAATCGGTTTGCAGGATGATGTCAATTTCCGGGAAGGGGATATGGTGGTACATGAAGGAAAGGTAGCTTATAAACTTTCCTTTGATGTTAAGATTACCCTGGATGTTGTTTTTGATCGTAAGGGAGAGTGCATCCACCTTTCCGCTGCCGGAGACGAGGAAATTGACGATGGAGAGGATGCAGCCGCCATGGAAGAGCTGCCTAGAAGCAGTGGTGTTGCATCAGAACTTGTAGATATGCTTGGAGAAATTAATTCTACGGAAGTTTTGGATGATGAGGCGGTTGATATAGCTGATTCTGGAGTGAATACGGAAGATCTTATGCCTTAGAAAGGCGGGTCATTATTTTCTAAGGATTTTTAAAGGGAACGAGGTTCTTTATGTCTGATTCCACAGATGCCCTTACGGTTGTACGAGCCCATTTTGATGAAGTCCTTATGGATCATATTCATACAATCGTTGATATGGACGCTCTGCCTCCCGGCCTGATTCTGAATATTTCCACCATTGCTTCCCTTGTTGTGCTTATGGAGCGGGAGGCTGAAATTGATGAGTTTTCTGAATCTCCACCCGAACGGTATACCAGGGAAAGTTTTCTCGTGGATATTCGGGATATAGGCCTTGGTACGGATATCGGTATTCTTTCCGGTCTGAATCCCCTTCTGGATTCAGGTCTTGTCACCGAAGTCGAAGACGGAAGGCTGAAGGCCGGGATTACGGCGCAGAAAATGATGCAGGTGGTGAATACCCTATTCCCGGGTATGCAGGGTATGAATTTTGTTGCCTATACGGTTCAGACTATAGATGAAGTGGTTTCCGATCGCAAGGATCTCCATGACGCCAAACGGTTTTTTCTTCAGACACTGAAAATGCACTCTCTTGCAGGGCAGGTATCGGAGCTTTCTAAGGACAGGATGGGAGACCAGAAGAAGGGTACCTTTGTCTCTAAAGCCAAAAAACCGGCTTCTGCGGAATGGAACCGCAATGTTTTGCAGAAACTTAGCCGTCTTCGCAGTCAGCGGGGTGCATTTAAAAGCGAAGATTTGAATATCAGGGAAGTTTTTGGTGTTGAATCAGCAAAAGAGATCCCGGAACAGATGCCGGAGCCCCCACTGTCTGAAGCGGAAATAAATTCCTTTGAAGCTCCTGCGGTGGCAGAACCTGTGGAAGAACCTTCAGCACCTGCAGTGCCGGAGCCTGAGGAAGAGATGCCTCCAATAGCGGCAGTACAGGAAGTTGTGGAAGAACCTCCTTCAGCACCTGCAGTGCCGGAGCCTGAGGAAGAGTCGCCTCCAATAGCGGCAGTACAGGAAGTTGTGGAAGAGCCTCCTTCAGCACCTGCAGTGCCGGAGCCTGAGGAAGAGTCGCCTGTACTATCATCTTCAGCGGTTGTTTCTGAACCCATTGAAACGGCCGCTGAGACTTCTTCCTTATCTGATCAGGAAGAAGATGATGAGCCGGAAATCCTTGGTGATGATGATATTGAAGCAAGGATTGCTGCCTTTGAAGACAACCTTGCTCTTACCTGCCCCATGTGTAAAAATGGAAAGTTGCAGGTTAATAAAACAGAAAAGGGTAAGGTTTTTTATGATTGTTCACTTACAAGTTGCCATTTTATAAGCTGGTCCCAGCCTTTTCATTATCCATGTCCGACCTGTGCGAATCCTTTTCTGGTGGCTTTCGTCACGAAGGAAGGAAATGAAGGTCTGAAGTGTCCCCGGGCCACTTGTGACTATAGCCAGGATGCCCGCATGAATCCGGAAGAATTTCAGCGGAAGAAAAAGAAAAAGCGTAAGATTGTCCGAAGGGTTAAGCGGAAAAGTTAAAATAAAGGGCTATGTAAAAAGTCCCTGTTTTGTGGATAAAACCAGATCAGACCAGACTTTTTACATAGCAATGCAGGCTTACTGATTGTTGCCGTTCCCGGCCAGTACGTGTTTTTCAGGTGTAAAGCAGATAAAATTTCCGGAAAATACGATTTTTGAAGATACTCTAAGGGAAACAGCCACCTCGTATTTTTTCCCTTTGCTATGGATGATTTTTGCTTCGGCCAGCACAACATCTCCCAGAATCACGGGTTTCAGAAAACGGCATGTGCTTTCTCCTAAAACCACATTTGGATGATTGACCGCCAGCATGGCGGCATGGTCGGCAAGGCCAAAAAGAAATCCTCCGTGGATAAGTCCACTGGCATCAGCAACCATACAGTCCAGGGTTGGCATGGTCAGCAGGGCTGTTCCATTCTCAACACGTTCCGGGACGCCGCAGAGTCGGGTGTCCATGCTCTGGTGGGTTTGAATATTCATACTCAATAGTCACTCCTTGACAGATACGTAAGAAAAACGCCCGGATTTCCACAGGCGTTTTTTTAAGAGATTTCCTTTTGGCAGAACAATGTTTTGCCTCACCATTTACATCATCGAAAATGATGCGAAGAATAGCCAAATCATGGAAGCTGGAATAAAGCAAGCCTTTGCAGTTTTTTTTGTTTAAACAGGCCGGTTAAAAATGCTTTTCTTCCTGTATCAGGGGAAGGGTAAAGCGGAAACTGCTGCCGCCCGAAAGACTGCTTTCCATAAAAATATTGCCTTTGTGGGCTTGCATGGCAAGGCGGCAGAAGTTTAGTCCAAGGCCGGTGGAGTGTCCCTGAATTACATAATCCCTTTTTCCCACCTGCATGTATTTGTCAAAAATTTTATCCCTGTCTTCCGGTGCAATGCCGGGTCCTTCATCGTCCACATAGAAGAGAATTTTTGATTCTCTGACCTCATATCCTGTCCGGATGGTGCTGCCTTCAGGAGAATACTGAATGGCATTGGCAAAGAGATTCTGAAATACCCGTAACAGCAGTCCTCTGTCTCCAATGAATAAGGGAGAGGCTGCTTCTTTTGTTTCATTTTTCAGGGTGATTTGTTTCATTCTTGCCTGGCCATGGATCATGGAAAGGGCTTCCTCCAGCAGGTCGGTCGCATCCAGATGCTCAGGAATTAGTTTAAGCATTCTGTTTTCAAGGCGGGTGATGTCCAGCAGATTGGAAATCATCCGGAACATGGTGTTGCAGCTGGATTGGGCTGATTCCACAAAGGAGAGGTTCTCCTCCGTTGTTGTGTAGGAAAGGATATCCAGATTGGCAACAATTTCAGCGATGGGTGCCTTAAGGTCATGCACCAGAAGGTTAAAAAATTCCTGCCTGATTTTTTCATATTCCTTCAGTTGCCTGTTTTTTTTCTCCAGTTGGTGTCTTTGTTTTTTGAGACGGTCGTTCAGGCTGTTATTTTCAATGGAGCTGATAATAATACCGGCAAGTTGCAGTATGGTTTCTCTGTCTTTGAGGGAGAAACTGCCGTCTCCGTCTTTGTCTGTCATGGAAAGAACGCCCATGACCTTGTTTGCTGAGAAAATTGGGGCAAGAAAAAAGGCATCGGTTTTATAACCGCCTTTAAAAGAAACTCCTGGATTTTTTGTGTCTTTATCCATGTACAGGGGTTTTTTATTGCGGATGACCCAGCAGGAAGGGCTGTTACAGCTTAAGGGTTGGCGGAGACCGATAATTTCAAGGCGGGTTGCTGCAACCACTTCCAGAAAGCGGTTTCCCCTTTTGAACATGATGGAGGCCTTTTCGGCTCCGATGAGTTCACGTAATGTCTGCAGAAGGTTTTGTAGTTTATGATGATCATCAAGGGTTTCATCTTTTGATATGTTTGTGATTTTGGAAAGGGTTTGCAGAAGGTTCTGGTCTTTTTCCATGGAAGACTCCGCATCAGAGGTTTTTGGCAATGAGGCGTTGAACCTCTTTGTTTTCAGGATCTTTACGTTGCAGCTTCTGGAGTATTTCTTCGGCCCGGAAGGTTTGTTTCATGCCTACGTAAATACGGGCAAGGCGCAGGTGGACATCAAAATCTTCTGGGTCTTTTTCTGAAATTTTTAGAAGATAGGAAAGGGCTTCCTGATGATTGCTTGTGCTTTCATGGGCTATGGCCAGTTTTTTCATGATATCGATGCGCTTTGGGAATTGCCTGTGTATGGTTTCAAACTGACCTATGGCCGCATTGAAGGCTCCTGTATTGAGGCAGGTTGTACCGATGTCTTCCCTCAACTCCATTGGATTGCCGGAAAGTCGTATGGCATTTTCAAAAACAGTTCCGGCTTTGTCGATTTTTCCTTTCTGTAAAAGAACCTTGCCGAAATTTATGGCTCTGTCCACATGGCGGGGGCTGATTTTCATGGCTTTCTCGTAAAAACGGAAGGCTTTGTCCAGGTCATTGCGTTTGAGATAGATATCCCCCAGATGGTGAAAGGAATATACATCCAGATGGTTCATTTGGGCAGCTTTGACAAACCAGCGCTCCGCAAGGTCTATATCTTCTTTTTTAAAAAAAATTTCACCCATGGTGCGTATGGGCCGGGAAGATCTGGGGTCGGCTTCTATGGCTTTTTTGCAGAGGGGAATGGCTTCATCAAATTTTTTGGCTTCGATCAGGTTACGTACTTCCTTTAGAAGTCTTATGGATTCAGGCGGATTGTTGGCTTTTTCTATGACTTTTTCAATTTTTGTACCAAGTGCCTGAACTGTTATGGGTTTGAGCAGATAAGCATCAATATCCGATTCTGCAGCCTCAGCAACAATTTCGCTGTTGGCCTCCGCAGTGATCATAATGACCGGCATATCCCTTAGTTCTTTATTCTCCCGAATGTTGTCAAGGAGCTCTATTCCTGTCATCACGGGCATGTTCCAGTCAATAATGGCAAGATCCACGGAGAACTGACGCAGAATCTGCAGGGCTTCCTTTCCATTTCCCGCAAGGCGGAAGTTGCTGCCATAATCGAGAATTTTGAGCATGCTTCGTATGGAACGGCACATGTTATCCATGTCATCCACAATAAGAATGCTCATTTTTTTAAGATCGATCATCGTTGCTTCCTCTTTAAAGGGCATAAAATGGATCTGGAGCGTAAGGTTCAGCCTGTTTGCTGATGCCCTGACAGTAAGGGCTGTATGGTGAACTTGAATATGATGAATAGTTTTCCTTGGTGACTAAACTAACAAAAAATAAAATATGTATCAATTGGCAATCCTTCATTTTGTTAAAGCTTTTAAGCTGAACTGTCCCAAAAACATGGATGAAATGTTTTTTAAAAAAGTGCCGTATTCCTGAATCTGAAATTGTTTGAAAGTACCTTTTCTTGTTTGCAGGCAGGAAAAAGGAATTTTTCCTTGCCTGTTTTTATGATGTGCCGTATGAGAAATCAAAATGTGTGACCAGGTGGTCATGGAAATTTTGAGGAGAATTCATGCACATCACAGACCCTTTCTTAAAGCCAGTTGCGGATAAATGTATCTCAGGCGAACGTCTTGACTTCAAAGATGCCATGACTTTGTACAAAACTCCGGATTTTAACTCCCTGGGGCTTTTGGCCCACAAAGAGCGCCTTCGCCGCCATGGTAAAAAAACCTTTTTCATCCGCAATCAGCATCTTAATTATTCCAATGTGTGTAAAAACCGCTGTCTTTTCTGTGCCTATGCAAAGGATGCAGGGGATGAGGGAGCCTATACCTTTAATGAAGAGGATGTACGTTCGCAGCTGTCTGCAAACAGCATGGAATCTGTCCGGGAAATCCATATCGTAGGTGGTTTGAATCCTTGCCTTGGCTTTGATTATTTTGAAAATCTGCTGAATCTCGTTACAGAGCTGCAGCCCGAAGCAACCATCAAGGCTTTTACGGCGGTTGAAATCGATTATCTTTCAGGTATCACAGGACTTTCTGTGGAAAAGGTGGTGGAAAGGCTTAAATCTGCTGGCCTTGCCATGATGCCCGGCGGTGGTGCCGAAGTGCTGAGCGACCGTATCCATAAGGCTCTTTTCCCGAAAAAAATTAATAAAGACCGGTGGCTTGAAATCATAGAGACCGTCCACAGTCAGGGGATTCCCACCAATGCCACCATGCTCTATGGCCATATTGAAACCCTTGAAGAAAGGGTGGAGCATCTCTTACAGCTCAGGAAGCTGCAGGACAGGACAAAGGGTTTTTCAGCCTTTATTCCTCTGGCCTTTCATTCCGCCAATACCCGGCTTTCCCATCTTACGCCGACCGCTGCCATCGATGATCTGAGGACCATTGCCGTTGCCCGTCTGGTGCTGGATAATTTTGATCATATTAAGGCCTACTGGGTGATGCTGGGGGAAAAGCTGGCCCAGACAGCTCTTTTTTTCGGTGCCGATGACATGGATGGTACCATTGTGGAAGAGCGCATTACCCACACCGCAGGCGCATCTTCTCCCAAGGGCATGACCCGCAAAGGACTGGAAAGCCTGATCCGGAGGGCGGATCTTTTTCCTGTGGAACGGGATAGTTTTTACGGAGAAATCAGTGGAGGCAGCGATGATAAGGTCTGAAGACATACTGGGCAGGGCCATTGAGGGAGAGCGCATTTCAATGGAAGAAGGCCTGTATCTTCTGGAGCATGGCAGTTTTCCTGAGATGGGTGCGGCAGCCCACGCCATCCGCTGCAAACGCCATGGAGGGCAGGTGAGCTATGTGGTGGACAGAAACATCAATTACACTAATGTCTGCGTTTCGGGCTGTCTTTTCTGTGCCTTTTACAGGGACAGAGCCGAAAAGGGAGCCTATGTCCTTAAAGATGAGGATTTTTTCCGGAAGATAGAGGAGACTTATGCTTTGGGAGGAAATCAGATTCTGCTTCAGGGGGGCATGCATCCAGATCTGGATCTTGTCTGGCAGGAAAGCCTTTTGCGGCGACTGAAGGAAAAATTCCCCACCCTGCATATCCATGGCTATTCCCCACCGGAAATCGCATATTTTGCAGATCAGGCAGCCATATCGGACCATGAATGCATTCAGCGGCTGGTTAAGGCAGGGCTTGATACCATTCCAGGAGGAGGTGCGGAAATCCTCGTGGATCGTATACGCAGTGAGGTGTCTTTCGGAAAATGTCTGTCGGACCGATGGCTTTCGGTTATGCGGGATGCCCATGGTATAGGGCTTAGAACCACGGCCACCATGATGTTCGGGCACAAAGAAAGCAGGGCGGATATTTTGACCCACATGGATCGTCTGCGCCGTCTTCAAGATGAAACTTCAGGTTTTACGGCTTTTATTCCATGGACCTTTCAGCCTGAAAATACAAGGCTTTCAGTAGAAGCTGCCACGGCTGTGGAATACCTGAAGGTACTGGCCCTTTCAAGAATTTATCTGGATAATTTTGATAATATTCAGGCTTCATGGGTGACTCAAGGTGAAAAAATCTCCCAGACAGCCCTCTTTTTTGGTGCCAATGACATGGGAAGTACCATGATAGAGGAAAATGTGGTGGCTGCTGCGGGCGTTTCCCATCGTCTTTCCTTAGAGACCATACAGCGCCTGATTCGGGATGCGGGTTTTGATCCTGTTCAGAGGAATTGTTTCTATCAGTTCGTATCCGTTTGAAGGAGGTTTTGTGCCGGAAGTCTGCGAGGGGATACATAGGGCCCGCCATGTGGTGCTGGATGGTGACCGGGTGATGGAAAACGCATGGCTGCATGTGGAAGGAGGCCGGATTCTGGATGTGGGCAGGGGCAGGATTCCTTCCGGTCTGGCCGTCACCGATCATGGTGAGCGGGGGCTTTTTCCCTGCTTTGTGAATGCCCATACCCATCTGGAACTCAGCACTCTCGGGCTGGTGGATGCCGAAGGTGGCTTTGAAAAATGGGTGCAGCGTCTGATGGAGGCCCGCAGCGGATTCGGGTCGGAAGAGCTGATCCTGGGTGTTCAGGAGGCCCTTTCTGCCATGAAGGCAGGAGGGACCATGGCCCTTGGAGACGTGACCACCTTAGGGCTGTCCGAGGAGGCCATTTACAGTTCTGGCCTTGGCGGCATTGTTTTCCATGAGTCCGTTGGCAATCACCGGCAGGAGGTTTTGCCCCGGAAGGGTTCTGAAAAAAGGCCCGGATTTAGTCTGGCAGGCCATGGACCCCACAGCACAGGCCCGGCTCTTCTTCGGGAACTGAAGCAGAAAACAAGGGACCATGGGCTGCCCTTTTCCATTCATCTTGCAGAATCTTTTGGAGAAAGGGCCTTTGTCCGTGGCGACAATCCAGCCTGGGCTTCTTTTTTGGATCAGCGGGGTGTGGACCATGGAGGCTGGCCTCTGCCCGCAGACTCGCCGGTGCGTTATCTCGATACCCTTGGCATCCTTGATCCTGCTACTCTCTGCGTGCATCTGGTTTATGCGGATATAACAGATATCAGGATACTTGCACAGAGAGGTTGTGCCGTGTGTCTTTGTCCCAGAAGCAACATCTACCTCCATGGCATGCTTCCGGATCTTGGATCTATGGTGGCAGAAGGTATCCGTCCTTGCCTTGGTACGGACAGCCTTGCCAGTACACCCTCCCTCAGCATGGCCCATGAGTTGCTTTTTGCAGCAAAACGCTGGTCATGGCTGGACCCGGCCTTTCTTTTCAACATGGCCAGCCTGTATGGAGCAGAGGCCCTTGGCATTGACATGGACTATGGCTCCCTTACGCCGGGTAAAAGGGCCTGTTTTCTGGTTGCAGAGGCGGGGGGACATCAACCTGTGGCAGATTTTGTGGCCCTGCCTGAAATATATGAGGTGTATGGATGAATTCACCTGTCCGTCTGGGCCGCATTGATTATCTGAATGTATGGCCTGTGTATTATGGTTTTGATCTTCTGGGGATTCCCGATGGCATGATGCTCCATGCGGCACCTCCTGCGGAACTCAACGGAATGCTGGAGGAGGGGCTTTTGGATATTTCTGCCATTTCTGCCTTTGCCTATGCCAAAAATCACAAAGACTGGATGTTGGTGCCTGATCTGGGTATCGGGTGTGACGGCAGGGTGATGAGTGTGCTGCTGGTAAGTGTTTGCCCCCTGGAGTCCCTTGACGGAGCCACGCTGGGCCTGAGCCGTGAATCAGAATCCGCAGCCAGCCTTCTGCGGTTTTTTCTCCGGGAAAGGGGGCTTGCCTGCATGCTGGATACCCGCAGGGTGAGAAGTCCTGAAGATCTTGAGGGGCTGACGGGCGGACTTGTAATCGGAGATGCGGCCCTTTGCGGACAATGGTCAGAAAGATTTCCATACATCTATGATCTGGCAGAGCTGTGGAAGAATGAGACTGGGTTGCCCTTTGTATTCGGACTGTGGGCTGTACGCAGAGAGGTTGTGTTGCAAAGGCCGGAGGAGGTAGGGCAGGCCCTGTCTTTTCTTCTCATGTCCAAAGCCATTGGCATGAATGCCATGAAACTTATCTGCCAGCGGGCGGCTGTGGAAAAGTATCTTGCACCGGAGATCGTAAAAGACTATTTTAACTGTCTGGATTATGGGCTGCCACCTTCCCACATTAAAGGTCTTGTTCATTATTTCCAGTGCATGGAAGAAATGGGATTCATTGATGAGGCACCGGAGCCTGTATTTTTAAATTCACATGCATCAGGGCTGCCCGTAAAGAATTCTTTTGATCCTGAAAGGCCCCTTATTACAATGCAGAAGAGTTTTCCTGCAGGAAGGTATCAGGAGAAAGCTGCGGCGCTTATTTAATTTTCAGAGGAATGCGGAATGAAAAAGCTACTGGGAATTGTTTTTTTACTGGCAGTCGCTGTTTTTTTCTTTAATAGTAACGGAACTGCCCTTCCTCCCGGTGTTATTATACCAGACAGTCCGGTTCAGCATGAAAACGTTTTGCCCTCTGCCTTTGATTTTAATGGATACAGACTTACTCCCCTTGCTCATTTTGAGATGACAGGGCGTGTTCTTGCACGGAAGCGATACCGTACAGACCGGGAATCCGATCTTGCCCCTGTGGACCTTGCCCTGGGCTGGGGAAGGATGTCCGATACGGCTGTGCTGGAAAAGATTAAAATCACCCAGTCGGGTCGATGGTATCGTTGGCGGACTGACAATTTTCCCATTCCCAGAAAAGAAATTGAATCCAGCAGTGCCAATATGCATCTCATTCCTGCGGACACTCATGTTAAAAACAGGGTGCTGGCTGCCCGTGAAGGGGATATTGTTCGTTTTTCCGGTTATCTTGTGCGGGCGGATGCTCCGGACGGGTGGAGGTGGATAAGCTCCCTTACCCGTACGGATACAGGGGATGGTGCCTGTGAGGTGGTTTACGTGAAAGATTTTTTCAGAATACAATAGTTTTATTTTTTTCTTTTCATTTGATTGGGCAGCCTGAAAATTTAAATCAGAGGCTTTTGTGCTCCCTGATCCGTTGTTTTAAAGAAGGCATTTTGGGCAGATTATCAGGAACCATGGCAATGGCTTTAATGAGGTAGTGATGGGGAACGGCATAGGTGATGGATGTGGGCATGGCATAGGTGGCTGTCCCCTGATCCACCAGGCCCACATCATGGAGGCTGGAAAAAAGAACACCCAGTGTGCTCCCTGTGCCGGGATCAAAGACAGGAGAACCGCTGGCACCACCAAGGCTCATTACGTTTACGGAAAAAGCTTCAGGGCTAGGATTGGGGAAGGGCAGAATGGCACTGATGATGCCCTTTTGCAGGGTGGGGCCCATCTGTAAGCCCGCAGGACTTTCCAGAGAACGATTTCCCATGGGGAATCCGGCAGTTGCAATTTCCATCCCTTCTTCAAGGTGGCTTTTTTCCGAAATATGCATAACAGGGCAGTCTGAAACCGCCATCTGCACAAGACCGATATCAGGTGTAGTCTGGCTGCCGGGTGGCTTGAGGATGAAAGATCCCATCCTTATGACAGCCTTAAGATCCACACGGAGTGCAAGCATTTCAGTATTATCCCGGACAAAAAAAAGACCCTGTATGGCCCAGTCTTTATCCGGCAGTCCTTCTGGTCGGAAGACATGGGCAAAGGTTTCAATTATATGGGCATTGGTGACGGCAATACCATCTTTGCGAATAAAAAATCCTGTGCCAAGAACCGGGGGAAGTTGTTCCTTCTGATGTGGTGAGGCATATTTGGGCACAAAGGCAAAGATGCCTTCACGGATTTTTGCATAATGTGCCTGCAGGGACATGTAAAGCTCCGGATATTATAAAACAAAGGAGTGTTTCTGGACGTCTGTATTCTGGGATACGGGTCTTCTTCTGTTTTTTTATGAAGGAGGTGCAGTGGTCGGATTCTGATGGAACAATACTTTCTGCTGGTCATTTTTCTGTTGGCTGCTCAGGATATTGCCAAAAAAGATATGAAGAATGGTGTCGGCATCTATGTTTTTTTTAAAGGGTATTTCTTCTTCCGCATTTAGCAGGGCGTTGCAGATGCCATCAAGGGCAATGGCAAGAACAATGGGTTCTCCCATGGGGGGCAGGAGTTTCTTTTCCATGGCGGCAGAAAAAAGAACTGCAAGATCTTCCCTCAGCTTATGTTGTTTATCTTTTAGCAGTATGGAAATCTGTGAACGGACTATGGCATTGATTCCCATGGTTTCTGAAAGAAAAAGTCTGAAAATTCCAATATTTTCTCTATAAAGTTCGATTTTTTTCTCTATCCATCGACATATTTTTGTAAATTCATCGGAATCGCAGTTAATCACATGGTCGAGTTGACGGCAGACACCGCCTGTCTTTTCCAGAATCATGGCCTTGTAAAGGGCTTCTTTGTTCGGGAAAAAATTATACAGTGACCCTACTGAAAATTCAGATTCCTTGGCAATTTCACTCATGGATACCTGATGAAATCCTTTTTCTGCAAAAAGACTAAGCGCAGTGTTCAATATGGATTCACGGCGTTGAATAAATTCCCTTTCTTTTCTGGACAGGGAAGGGGCAAGGCCGGACATAGGAATTCTCCACTGTTTGAGGGTTGAAAAAATTACAATGTTTGACCTTATAAAACACATATTTTTCATGATTTGTCAATTCAATGTTTTGAACACTGTTCTTTTGTTGAATTGGGCCTGACCATAAAAGCAGGGCAATAAAGAACTTTGCTTGTACCGCAGGATTAAATTCGTTAAGTCATTTCCTGCATGGGGTGCTGACCCTTTATACTGTTACGGCAGCATGATGTTTTTTTTAGTTTGATCGCTTCATGGGAAGGAACTACTTGATTATGTACAGGGTTGACCGTTATTTTTTTTCCCAGATGATTTTTCCGTTTTTTTTAAATATAATTTTTTTTACTTTGATTTTTCTTATAACGCAACTCGTTGATATTGCAGATCTTGTCGTTAACTATGGGACGGGTCTTTCTTCTGTGGCCCTCTTGCTGGCCTATACCTCTCCTTTTTTTCTTCAGTTTACCATTCCTCTTGCGGTGATGGTGACCGTGCTGATTACTTTTCTGCGTCTGTCCGGAGACAGGGAAATTCTTGCCCTGAAGGCTGGTGGTTTCAGCTCTTGGCGGTTTCTGCCTCCTGTGCTTTTTTTCTGTTTGCTTGCAGCGCTGATTACAGCAGGGATGACGATATATGGTTTGCCATGGGGAAAACTTGAGTCCCGGAAGCTGATTGCAGAACTGGCAATGAAACACGGAAATATGATTTTAAAACCCATGGTTTTTAATGATATGTTTTCAGGTGTTACGCTGTATGCAGGAGAAATGGATAAGGATACAGGCAGCCTGAAAGATATTTTCATAGAGGATTACAGGGAAAAGGAAGGTATGGGTACCATTATTGCACCTGAAGGCCAGCTGCAGGTGGATGCGGGTACAGGTATGGTTCTGATAAGGCTTTCCGATGGTATGATTTTGCGGGGCGATGGCAATATGTCTGATGTTCATGCCATTGCCTTTGAAAATTATGATTTGAGCTTGAACCTTTCAAAGGAGAAGTCGGATATCCTCGGCGGCAGACCAAAGGATAAGGAGGAAATGGGTTTTTCCGAACTGCGCGAGTATATCAGAACTCTGCCGGAAGGAAGCAAAAGCTACAATGCAGCAGTAATTAAACTGCATGAGAAATTTTCTCTGCCTGCTGCCTGTTTTGTGCTTGGTATTGTTGCTTTTTCTCTGGGCATCAGCTCCATGGAAAGAAAACGTTCCCCGGGACTCAGTGCAGGGCTTGGCTTTTTTCTTGTGTATTATGCCTTTTTAACCATGGGCTGGTCCTTTGGAGAAAGCGGTGTTTTTTCTCCTGAAATAGCCATATGGACTCCCAATCTGGTGCTTGGTCTGGTGGGGGGATGGATGCTTTTTCGTGTGGCCGCTGAGAAAAAACTGATACCTCAATTTATATATGTACTGAAAATAAGGTCGGGGGAAAAAGGATGACCCGTCTGGATCTGTATGTCAGCAGAGAAATTGTCCGTTATTTTTTTATTCTTTTGTTTGTGGTGGTGGTTATTTTTGTGGTGGTGGACTACTTGAGCAATGCGGATCGTTTTTTTGCCGCCGGACTTTCCGGATATAGAAGTATATATTATGTACTGATGAAGCTTCCCAGAGAAATCATACAGATTTTACCCTTATGTTTTTTTCTCAGCATCCTCGCTGCTTTGGGGCTGGTGAACCGGTCCAATGAACTGATTGCCCTGAAAGGGGGGGGGATTGGTCCTGCTCTTTTGCTCAGGCCGGTTTTTGGCGGAGCTCTTTTTATAAGTGTGTTTGGGCTTTTGCTGGCAGACACCATTTCCCCCATGGCTGCAGCTGAAGTGAATTCCATCCGGTATGGGGAATTGCGGCCCGGTGCTGTGCATGTTCAGCGTAAGGAGAATATCCGTATCCGTAAGGATCAATATTTTATTTATATTAATGAAGTCCATCTGGATGATGAGAGACTGGAAGGTATCCGTATCCATGAGTTGAGCAGGGATGGATTTTTTCCGGTCCGTCGTATTATTGCCCAAAGCGGTTCCTTTGTTGCCGAAGGCTGGATGCTGGAAGGTGTGGTGGAACAGGTTCTGGATGCGGAGGACGGAGTTTTCAGTGTGCAGTCCTATCCTGTATTTGCCTTTGATCTTGGTCTGAATCTTTCGGATTTTGAAAGCATCCGGAGTGCTGCGAATGAAATGGGTATCAGAGAACTGTGGCACTACATAAATAAAATTGAAAAGCAAGGTTATGATGTAACAGGGTACAGGGTTGACTTTTTCGGTAAGACAGCCTTTCCCTTTGCCTCCCTTGCTTTGTGTTTTCTGGCTGTACTTATTAGTCTGCGGCCTTCGATGAAGAGCAATATGGCCTTAGGCATGGGCTATGGCATCGGTATCGCATTTATGTACTGGATATGTTACAGCTTTTCCATGTCTCTGGGCTATGGTGGTGTTCTTCCGGCGGTTTTTGCGGCATGGATGCCCAATTGTCTTTTTGCTGCCCTGGGAATATACGGCCTTCTCGGGCTGGACTGAAAGAAGATAAAGTATGGTTTTTTCCATCTTGCCTCAACGTTTTCAGCAACGTTTCTGGCCAAAGAAAAATTTACTGCCCTACGGTAAAGGGCCAGTGGTCTGGATACACGCCCTTTCCCTTGGAGAGGTTTTATCGGCTCTGCCCCTTGTGGACCTTCTTTCAGATGAAAAACCTGATATACAGATTGTTTTTACGGCATCAACCCGAAGCGGCATGGAAGCTGCAAAAAAAAATCTTGGCTGCCGGGGGGTTGAGATACGTTTTTTCCCGCTGGATTATCCCATGGCCGTGAACCGTGTACTTGCTGATCTGCATCCCGATGTTTTTGTGTTGACTGAAACGGATCTCTGGCCCCTTTTCATGGGAGCCATCCGGAAAAGAAATATTCCTTCTGTTTTTGTGAATGCAAGGATTTCAGATAAAACCTTCAGGGGTTACCTCAGGCTTTCCTGTGTCATGGGACCTGCCCTGAAGACCTTCAGGGCCATCATTCCCCAGAGTTCAGTGGATGCAGACCGACTTCTTCGCCTTGGCGTTGAAGGGGAGCGGATAGGGCTTCCCGGGAATCTCAAGCACGAAACTTCCATGCCTGATCCTGAAAGTCCTGCCCTTTCTCCTGTGCGGAACTGGCTTTTGCAGCAGCAGGCATCCTTTGTATGGGTATGCGGCAGTATGCATCCCGGTGAAGAGAGCTTTCTTGCGGATGTGCTCACGGACGCAAGGCTGAAGGAGATTAAAATCCATACCCTTCTGGTACCGAGGCATCCTGACAAGACACCTTTATTTGAAAAAATGTTGCAGGAACGGGGGCTGGGAGTTCAGGTTCTGTCCCGTCATTCGGGAGAAAAGGCCTCTGTTCTCATTGTGGACAGCATGGGTCTCCTGAAGGATTTATATGCCCTTTCCCATGGGGCACTGGTGGGGGGCAGTATTATCCACCTTAGGGGACACAATCCCTTAGAGCCTGCCATGGCGGGTATTCCCGTAAGTATGGGGCCTTCCAGTGAAGATTTTGCGGAAAGCTGGCAGGGGCTTACGGATGCAGGGGCTGGATTTTCTGTCCGGACTCCGGAGGAGATGGCAGATATTCTTCTTTTGTGGATAAACGAAGAAAAGAAAAGAAAAGCAGCCGGAGAAGCGGGGAGAAATTATGTTCTTCGGGGACGGGGTGCGGCACGCAGGGCCTTTGATCTGGTCTGTGACCTGCTGGGAGAAAAAACATGCTGAAGCAAAAAATTGCAGAGCGTATTTACAGGCCAGCCCGTAACAGGGATGCAGGGGATTATCTGTTTTCTTTTTTTGAATCCCTTTATGGTTTGGGGCTGGGTCTTAAAAACCGGCATCTGGATAAAAGTCAAAAAAAAAGACTGCCCGTGCCTGTGATTTCCGTTGGCAATGTGGTTGCAGGTGGTACGGGAAAAACACCCATGGTACGTACCCTTGCACATATGTTTGCGGATGAGGGGTTTCGGGTGGCTGTCTTAAGCCGGGGCTATGGTGGAAAGCTTGTAAAAAAGGGCGGCCGGGTATCCGATGGTAAAGAGGTGTTTCTGGGGGCCGATATGGCCGGAGATGAACCCTGCCTGCTGGCCGCCACCAGCCCTGCCTCGGTCTATGTGGGTGCGGACCGTTACAGAAGTGGTTTGCGGGCAGTGTCTGATGGTGCGGAGATTCTGCTCCTTGATGATGGTTTTCAACATAGAAATATGCACAGGGATCTGGATATTGTGCTTCTGGACAGCCGTCATCCCTTTGGTAACGGCAGGCTTCTGCCCAGGGGCAGCCTGCGGGAAAAGCCGTCCGCCCTTCTTCGGGCCCATGCTCTGGTTTTTACCCGCTGCGATGGGGAAGAATCCGCCCATGAAGGCCTTTGCCGGTGGGCTGAAACGGCGGGAATTCCTGTTTTTTTCAGCCGCCATGCACAGGTTGGCATGGACGGTCAAGCCGTTCTGCCTGTTTCTTCGGGGAAGGTTCTGGCGTTTTCGGCCCTTGCCGATGACCGCTCTTTTGTGGAGGGGCTTTTAGAGAAGGGGTGGAATGTGGGGGGAGTGTTGAAGTTTCCTGATCATCATCCCTATGGGCCTTCGGCCATGGATCAGCTTGCGGATAAAGCCCGGAACATGGGAGCAGAAGCCCTGGTAACAACGGCCAAGGATGCGGTGAAGCTGCCCGACCCGTCGGTCTGGCCCCTGCCTTTGTATGTGGTGGATGTGAGGATGGATTTTCTCAATCCATCTTTATTCAGCAAATGGCTGAAAGGTGAGACGGAAAAGATACTGGAGGCAGGAAAATGATGCCAGAGCCTTTACGGATTCTCTGTGTGGGGGATGGAAGTCCCGGACATGAGAAACAGACCCTTGCCATGGCAGAGGCCTTTGGCCGGATATCTTCTGTGGAACTGCGGTGGTTTCGAGTACCCCAGGGCAGGGCCTTTGCCTTTTACTCAAGAATTATTGCCCTTACCTCACCCATTTTACCTTTTTTTCAGAACTCTGTTTTAAAAAAACTGGGATGGGAGGAAAAAGGTTTTTCTCCACACCTGATCATGGCCGCAGGAAGCCATACCCATGGTATCCTGCTTCTTTTTAGGAATTATTATAAGGCCAGAACCCTCATCTGCATGACTCCGGATTTCTGGGTGCAAAAGCAGGTGGATCTGGTGCTTTCCCCCTTCCACGACGGGAAAAAACAGGGTTCGGTCCTTCTGCATACCCTGGGCCCCCCCTGCAGAAGGTCTCACCCTTCTTTAAGGAATAATGATCAGGGACTGATTCTTGTGGGGGGGGTGGATGCCTCCAGCCATATCTGGGATACAAAGATTCTGATCCGGCAGATTGAAGATCTCCTTGAAAGAAAATCGTCCATGCGCTGGGAGATGGGCTCTTCACCAAGAACACCGGAAGAAACCGAAGATGCCTTGACCCTGCTTGCAGATAAATATGACAGTCTTTCCTTTACTCCCTTTGCCAAAACACCGCCGGGATGGGTGGAATCTGCCTATGCCAAAAGCACTGAAGCATGGATTACCGGAGACAGTATGTCCATGGTGTATGAGGCACTCACCGCAGGTTGCAGGGTTGGGGTACTGCCCGTCATGTGGGTAAAAAAAAGCAGCAAATTTCAAAGGAGCCTGGATTACCTGCATGATCAGGGCTGGGTACTTTATCCAGGAGAAGAAGCTACAGGGGAGCCTCCCCTGCTTGATGAGGCGACAAGGGCGGCGGAGGAGGCCGTTAAAAGATGGTGGGGGAAAAATTAAGAGTTCTGCAGATGCTGCCGGATATGGAAACTGGCGGGGTGGAGCAGGGAACCCTTGAGATTGGCAGCTATCTGGTGGCCCATGGTCACAGCTCCCTTGTAATTTCAAGGGGAGGGCGCATGGTGGCAGACCTTGAAGCCTCAGGCAGCAGACATATTACCATGCCTTATATCGGTGAAAAGTCTCCAAGACCCCTTGCCCATATTCCAGAATTGCGGAAACTGTTGCAGGAGGTGGATGTTCTACACCTGCGGTCCCGTGTACCTGCCTGGGCCGGGTATCTGGCCTGGAAAAGTCTGCCGAAAAATAAAAGGCCCCTTCTTGTAACCACATTCCATGGTGTTTACTCCATCAACGCCTACAGTGCTGTCATGACCTTCGGGCAGCGGGTTATTGCCGTATCAAGGAGTATACAGGATCATATTTTAGAAAATTACTCCATTGATCCAGATCGTCTGGTCTGTATTCCCAGGGGGGCAGACAGCAGCAGGTTTGATTCTGGAAGAATTTTCGATGAAAAACGAAACCTTATCCGGCAAGGCTGGGGATGTGAGGGGGATACACCCCTTATTCTGGTTCCGGGACGTTTTTCCCGTATCAAGGCCCAGGATCTTGTGATCCGGGCCATGGATGGGCTGGGGGATCTTGCATGGAAACTGGTTTTTGTGGGAGACCCGGAAGAAAATGAATCCTATGCAGAGGAGTTGGGGGAGCTGGCGGCACCTTTTGGAGAGCGCATTGTATTTGCAGGATACAGAAAAGATATGCCTGAGGTTATGGCCGCTGCGGACCTTGTGATTTCTCCGTCCAGAAAACCTGAATCCTTTGGTCGCATCCTTGCCGAGGCAGGTATGATGGGAAAGGTGGTTCTGGCCTCAGCCCACGGGGGAAGCCTTGACATCGTGGAAGACGGAGAAACGGGATTTCTTTTTCAATCTGAAGATGCTTCTGATCTGGCGGTAAAAATGCGTACACTTCTGGAAAACAGAGAACTCAGAAAATCCATGGGTGAAAAGGGGCAAGTGAGAATATCCACCCATTTTACAATAGAAAGCATGTGCCGCAGTACTTTGAATCTCTATGAAGGTGCTTTGAATTTTTTAGAGAAACAAAAAGATGCAGAGACCGATACCTAAGGCAAAACGGTATATGACAAAGGGGAAGAGCCCCATTTTTTCTATGATTTTCAGAAAAAAATGGATGCATAAAAGGGCACTGAAAAAAGAAAGCCCGGCCCCTGCAGCAAGGGCTGGAATGTCATAGATTTCAGGCTGACGTATCAGTTTTGCCGCCTGATACAGGGTGATGAGCACAATGATGGGAATGGAGAGCAGAAAAGAAAAACGGGCGGCACTTTTTCGGTCAAAGCCAAGCATCAGGCCTGCCGTGATGGTGATGCCCGACCTTGAGGTGCCGGGAATCAGGGATACGGCCTGCATCAGGCCGATGATCAGGGCCTGTTTCAGATTCATACTTTCCATGGCAAGTGTTTTTTTACCCCGGATATCGGCAAACCAGAGCAGGGCCCCGAAAATCAGGGTGGTTCCGGCAATGACCGAAGCGGAGCGAAGGCTTGTTTCAATGATTCCTCCGGCCATCAGTCCGGCAAGGCCCGTGGGAATGGTGGCAATGATGAGAAACCAGGCCATTTTCCCATATTCACTCTGATTTCCACCCATAGACCCTATCCATCCGTAAAGCAGCTTTTTAATATCCTCTCTGAAATAAAGTATTACGGCAAACAGGGTTCCCGTATGCACGGCAATGTCAAAGGCCAGCCCCTGATCTTCCCATCCCAGAATGGCTGAGGGCAGAATCAGGTGGGCTGATGAGGAGATGGGTAAAAATTCCGTGATACCCTGAATCAGAGATAGAAAAATGATTTCTGCTGTACCCATGGATGAATTCCTTATAAAAAATATGCTAGAAAAACAGCGCACAGAAAGGCTGTTTCGTTATATAATGTGGGAACTGTAAGATTCATTCCGGCAGAGTCCTTTAAAACAGGCAACCACAAAAAGCACCAGCTTCAAATATTTGTCAACTATAAAAGGCCATCCTTAAAAAAAAAGAATGGCCCCTTACAGAAAACAAAAAGCAGCGGGTTTTACTTCAGCCAGCTATTTACCTGTTCTTCATTTTCTTTAATAAAACGCTTGGCATTTTCATATCGGTCAGCACCCCGTTCCTGATCCCAGGCCATGACCATCTGCAGTTGTCCGGCATCTTTCCACTCGAAATTTTTCAGAAAATTGTAAACTTCAGGCTTGTCTTTTTTCAGGTCTTTACGAACCAGGGCGTGGATGAATTCCTCTCCACCAAGAACGCCTTTGGGATCTTCAAGATACTTGAGGTCCCAGGCACCAAACATCCAGTGGGGAGACCAGGCCGTTACAACTACCCATTCATTGCGGCGGATGGCCGTATCAAGAGCTGCCGTCATGGTGGCACCACTGCCTTCCATGAGCTGCATTTTATCGAGATTGTAATCTTTCATGGCCTGCTCGGAAAGGCGCATGAGTCCGGCACCGGGATCAATGCCCACAATACGGTTTTTAAATCTGGCCGCATGATAATTTATTTCTTCAATGGAGTTGATATTTACATAGGATGGTACTGCCCATCCCAGTCTGGCACCGCCTACGATGGGTCCAAGGTCTTCCACCCGGTTTTTGACCCTCTCATAGTAATCCGCATGGGTCACGGGAAGCCATGCTGTAACCATACCATCCACATTGCCAGTTGCCATGGCCTGAAACATGGCTGCGGCTGCCACGGGAAGAATTTCCACTTCATAGCCCATTTTTTCCTGAAGAACAGCCTGGACAAGGTGGGTGCTGGCAGCGGAGCAGTCCCATTCCACATAGGCAAGCCTTACTTTTTTCTGGGCAAGGGCTGTGCCGGATCCCAGAATCATCAGGGTCATTAAAGCTGTAAATAGAGACAGGAAAACGGATCTTTTCATCTTAAAAACTCCTTTGTATGTTATTGTTTTTTGGAACCGAGGTGCTGAAGCACCCGGTCCAGAATAATGGCCACAATTACAATGGCGATACCGGCTTCAAAGCCGCTGCCCATCTGCAGGCGCTGGATGGCCCTCCAGACTTCACCCCCAAGCCCCCTTGCACCGATCATGGCTGCAATGACCACCATGGAAAGGGCCAGCATTACAGTCTGGTTTACTCCGGCCATTATGGTGGGAGTTGCCATGGGAAGCTGGAGTTTAAATAGTTTTTGCCATTTCGTGGAACCGAAGGCATCGGCACACTCCACAAGATCTTCCGGTACCTGCTGAATGCCAAGGCAGGTAAGTCTGATGGCCGGTGGCATGGAAAAGATGACCGTTGCAAAGATGGCTGCAACCTTGCCAAGGCCGAAAAAGGGTATGGCTGGGATAAGATAAACAAAGGCGGGCATGGTCTGCATGACATCAAGTACCGGTTGCACCACCCTGTTTACCCTGTGACTTAAGGCCGCAACAATCCCTATGGGTATGCCGATGATAAGGGCCGTGAGGGTGGCGATGAGAACCAGAGTAATGGTGCTTACGGTGGCCTCCCACAACTGCATGTTCCAGATGAGCAGCAGGCCTGCAAGGGCAAAGATGGAGAGTCCCTTTTTTCGGGTCAGCCAGAAGACCAGTGCTGATACAGCTATTATAAATAGCAGGGGGTGCAGGAGCATCAGTGTATTTTCCATAAAGGAAATGACACTTTCCATGATGCGGGTAAAGGCCATGGTCAGAAAGGAAAAATTTGTTACAAGGAAATTAATGAATGTTTCAATTACTTCTCCAAGGGGTATTCTAGGCATTGTCATTGCTCCTTCCCCTTTCGGACAGGGCAGCCAGCAGGGAGCCGCGAATAATAATCCCCCTCATTTTTCCGTTTTCCAGTACAGGGAGAGGGTAGGGAATGTCTGCCAGTATGGGGATCAGGTCGGCTGCGGGTGTGTCCGGTGTGACATGAATGAAATCTGTCTGCATGATGGAAAAAAGATCCTTTTCGCCCCGTTGCATGGCTTCCGATGCAGCATCCGCAGAAACCAGCCCGATTACCTGCTTTTTTTTGTCATGGACAAAAATCTGGGAAAAGCCTTCCTTCTGCATGAAACGGAGGGCGGATTTGGGGCCGTGGACCTCCGGAGATGCCATGGCTTTGGGTTTAATCATAACGGACTCTGCGGTGAGAACCTTGCTGATATCCACATTTTCCACAAATCGGGCCACATAATCCGTGGCAGGATTGGTGAGAATTTCTTCGGCAGTGCCACTTTGAACAATGGCACCGTCTTTCATCAGGATGATCCTGTCCCCAAGCTTTAAGGCTTCATCCAGATCATGGCTGATGAATACAATGGTTTTCTGCAACTGCTGCTGTAAGCCTATGAGTTCATCCTGCATGTCTGAACGGATCAGGGGATCAAGAGCGCTGAAGGCTTCATCCATTAAAAGAATGTCCGGGTCCATGGCCAGTGCCCTTGCCAGTCCCACACGCTGCTGCATGCCGCCGGAGAGGTTGTTGGGATAATAATTTTCCCAGCCCTTCAGTCCCACCTGCTCCAGAGCTGTGAAGGCTTTTTCTCGCCTTTCTTCCGGGGGCATTCCCTGAACCTCCAGGCCGTATTCAGCATTCTGACAGACCGTTCTGTGGGGAAAGAGGGCAAAATTCTGAAAAACCATGCCGAGCTTGGTGAGTCTTACCCTGCGTAGTTCTTCGGGAGAAAGGGTGGTTATATCTTCATCATCAATGAAAATTTTTCCTGATGTAGGGTCGATGAGACGGTTGAGGCACCGGACAAGGGTGGACTTGCCACTGCCGGAAAGCCCCATGATCACAATGATTTCACCTTCCATCACCGTAAAGCTGGCATTGGAAACCCCAATGCCGCATTTTGTTTTTTTTAAGATGTTTTCTTTGCTTTCCCCCTTTTCCAGCAGTTGTTGAGCTTCGGGAATGCGTGATTTCGGGCCAAAAATCTTGGTGAGATTTTCTACCCGTATTTTGATCTTATTTTCTGATTCCATCGGGTCATCCTGTCGTCTTGGAAAATACGGCACCTTAGGGAAGTATTTCCCATTTATATCCACAATACATTCTAAGCAAAACATTTTATATGCACACATTGGAGCGCATGTCAATTTTTTGGCGTTTATATTTTTCAGATTTTTTTCTTATCTTTTTGATTATTAGATGTTTTTTTGCTTTGAAGGTTTTGGATAAGATATTTGAAATGAAAAGATAAAGAATGTTTCTGCTGTTTCTGTATTGCATGCAATGGAGTTGCCCCTCTGTCATCTGCCGGAGGACCTTAAAAACAGTTTTTTTAAAGTAAGGGGTGCCCCTTGACCTGCCTGCTACAGTTCCCCGGCAAGACAAAAAATGGCTGCTTGCATAGAATCCATAAAATCTGATACTCGATATGGAATTATTGTTTGGATTACCAGGCAGCTCAGTCATTAATTTCTTGTCACCATCTGTCCATGACAAGCTTCCTGGTAGTTGAAGAACTAAGGGAGTATTTTCATTGCTTCGGACATATGGCACCTGTAAGGGCTGCCACTAAATACAGGGCCGTAAAAGGATTTAGTAGGGGCAGATTTTGCGCCTGCCCGCATCAAACGCATCAAATATCCGCTCGCACAATGGTCTGACAACAACCGGACCTGCACACTGTGGCTGAGTCTGGCAAGTAATCTAAAACAGTTTATGGTCTGATTTAATATTACAGGAGAAAGAGTGTGTTTAAAGAAATTTATAACAAGTGGATGCACCGATATTTTTCCGATGAAGAAGCTATTATTTTTACCTTGCTGCTCTTGGTCTTTTTTCTGGTGATTATTTTTTTCAGTCGTATGCTTGCCCCTTTTCTTGTGTCCGTTGTCATGACCTTTCTGCTGCAAAGCGTTGTGAATACTTTGCAGCGTTTCCGCATGCCCCGTTTGCCTGCTGTAATAATTGCATTCAGCCTGTTTTTGGGGTTTTTGCTGGCTGTGCTTTTCTGGTTGCTGCCTCTGATCTGGCAGCAGATACTGAGTCTGGCCCGGGAGTTGCCCGGAATGGTCAGGGCTGCTCAGGTCTGGTTTGTGGAAATGCAGTCAGCCTATCCTCAGTTTTTATCCCAGCAGCATATAGACCAGATATTTACAGAGGCCAGCGGGGAACTTCGCAAGCTGGGCCAATGGCTGGTGGGTCTTTCCCTTTCAAGTATTCCGAGCCTTGTGGCCTGGCTGATCTACCTGATTCTTGTTCCCATACTGGTTTTTTTCATGCTGAAGGATCAGGAAAAACTGGTTGCTTATGTTTCTTCCCTTATGCCTGAAAAACGTACTCTTCTCAGCAGGGTATGGAACGAGATGGATGATCAGATTACTAACTATATCAGGGGTAAGGCCATAGAAATTTTGATTGTGGCCGGTGTTACATGGGCCTGTTTTGTCTGGCTGGGACTGGGCTATGCGGAACTGCTGGCCCTGCTTGTGGGTTTTTCCGTCCTTGTTCCTTATATAGGTGCTGCTGTTGTGACCATTCCAGTGGCACTGATTGCGCTTTTTCAATTTGGTACCAGTTCGGATTTTCTGTGGGTCATGGCCGTTTATGGACTGATCCAGCTCCTCGATGGTAATGTGCTGGTTCCCCTTTTGTTTTCTGAGGCTGTGAATCTTCATCCCGTATCCATTATTCTGGCGGTGCTGGTTTTTGGTGGTCTCTGGGGTTTCTGGGGAGTCTTTTTTGCCATTCCCCTGGCAACTTTATTGAAGGCTATTTTTCATGCCTGGCCTAAGCTGCATACAGAAGATGCTGCTGATTAAAAAGGATTTTTGTTGCAGTTATGGGCTTATGCTGAATAGCTGTGATGTCTGGTATTTAATGGCTCATTTGCTTTGCCGTATGCAGGGAGCCAGCCAGATAGCGCAAAGCTGACTTTGTTTTAAATATTATATGGAGTGAAAAACGATGAATGAAAGGGGAACAGGACCCCGGTGGCTGGAATTGCTTTCCGGTTTTTTTCGTATAAGCACTAGGCAAGGGAAAAAGACTCCAGAAGAGTTTAACAGGCAGAGTATCGAAGAGCTTGCGGATCTTCAGGAAAAAGGGGACGGGCGGCTTGTGGAAAAAATGTTTGATGCAGGGCCGGGAATGTCTTCATGGGCCATGAAACTGCAGCAGCGTTTCCTTGAAGTTCTCGATGAAAAGGAAACCTATATTGCAGACAAAGGAGCGTTGCCCTATCCCGAGGCCTGGATACGATTGGCTTTTAAGTTTCAGGCCATGAGATGCACTTCTGCAGGACAGGAAGAGTTTATGTCTGCCATAAGGAACGGGCTGGATCACCTTGCCTGTTTTCAGAATGTAAGCCCTGCGGACAGGGAATCTCTTATGACTGTAGAACGTTACAGGGAGGAGGTCAGGAAGGCCGGGGTGTCACCGGGGGAAGAGGATGCTGTATTTCTGTCCGATGGGAGTTCCCTGAAGAATGTGCTGAAGGGTTATTCAAAAGCCCTGCCGGTTTTTAATCGTTATCATGATGCCATAGAAGAAAGAAAAAAAATCTCTTCCATGGAGCTGAATGATTTTATGATACAGGTAAAAAATTATCTTGGCAGTTCAGCGGGTATTAGACGGCAGGGGCAGCCGGAATAAATATATGCTCCCAAAGCCTGTTTGTTTTGTATTTGAAAAATTGAAATGAACCTGACAGCAGTTTTTATCGTGATATCTCAGTAATGGCTGACGTCTTATCAATGGGAGTCCAGAGTATAGCCTGTTATATATACTGAATGTTTGCATGATGAAGAGGGGGCAGGTATGGACCGTTGTAATTTCTGTGGCCGGTATTCAGCTGCATCAAGCTGTGCTGAGAGCCGTATCCGTATTAATGGCTTTCTCTACCTCCCGCTTCCCTACAGACCAAGGGAAAAGACTGTTTTTGAGCAGAATGGTCTGCCATCCCGCTGCCCCTGCTGCGGTGTTATGCAAGGTGGTTTTCATCATGTTGGATGTTTTCTTGAAATATGTCCCTGTTGTCAGGGATACTGGCTTTCCTGCCGCTGTTTCGGCATTAAAGTCAGGTTTGATGATGATAGTGTTTCAGAATGCCGTATCATTCCTTTTCCTGCTGCCTTTATGGCGCCGGATGCTTCCGGAGAGGTATAATTATGGAGTGGATAGTTCTTTTTATTTTGTTTTTTCTTGCGCTTTTCGGGATGCTGAGGCTGATTGACCGGGGAAAAAAAGGGGGAGCAAATTTTATCTGCACACAATGCGGAGATAATGACTGTATCTGCCATGAAGAGAATAATACTCAGGACAAGCAGGACAGGGAGGGACCATGAGGTTTTTTTTCTGGGGGGCTTTGATCTTCTTTTTGTCAGGCCTTGTATCCTGTGGTGGTGAAAGGGAGGAAGATCCGAGGATGCTTCTCATAGGAAGCTGGCGTATTTCTCACATGAATATTCACACCATTCTCACCTTAAGGAACAATGGTTCATGGCAGTCCGAGGACAGGATGGAAGGTCAGCATACCAAAATAATAGAAAAAAGAGGGAAGAGTACAGGCCGCTGGAAAATGGAATCCAAAGACCGTCTGGTTTTTTCCGTTGAAACAGCAGAGGACGCAGGCATGTGGCCGGCCGGTTCCCTGCAGACCTTTGATATTGAAGTCCTTCAGCCGGGAAAACTTATTCTAAGACATCCGGAAACCGGAAGAACATCGGAGTGGGCGAAGGTGAGGGCGCAGCGTCCTGAGCAGGGTGAAATTTTGGTTCATCAGGTGGTAAGGATGGAGCCTCTTATCGTGAATGTAGCCCGCGCAAGAGTGCTGGAGAGGCAGCGTTTTTTATGTATGGAAATGGAGTTTGTTCTGTCGCTTGAGCATCCTGTGTCAAACCCGGAAGAGATACCTCCACCCCCTCCTTTGCATCCGGAGGTTCGGGAGACTGTCCTTTTTTACCTTTCCAGTCTGGAGTACAGGGATATGAATTCCTTTGACCGGGTAAAGGAATTCCGTTTGAATATGCGGGAGATTTTGTCCCCGT
This sequence comes from Desulfobotulus mexicanus, assembly GCF_006175995.1. Taxonomy (NCBI): domain Bacteria; kingdom Pseudomonadati; phylum Thermodesulfobacteriota; class Desulfobacteria; order Desulfobacterales; family Desulfobacteraceae; genus Desulfobotulus; species Desulfobotulus mexicanus. The sequence continues at coordinate 159,411 of NZ_VDMB01000003.1, read as the reverse complement.
ATTTTGATAACCGTCTGGAAGAAATAGAAGTCAGAAATATTATAGTGGCTTCCAGTGAAGAAAGTCTTGAGGAGTTTATTCTCGGGTATCCGGAGCTGCGCCACGAGTTCGGTGTTATGCCGCCCCAGAGGCCCGTGCCACAGGAAGCAGAAGTTTCAGCATCAGACTGAAACCGTTTTGCAGGCTATGGTATGACAGGGGTAGCAGCCCATCGGATATTCCTGGGAGATGACGGCATCTGTTTCGTCACTCCTTTTTTTGTTGTAATATTAAGATTATTGTATTTTATACATATATTTGACAATTTTTAGAGAGATTGTTGTGAAAGTATCTGGATTGACCTTAAAAAATTTGCATGCTAAAGGGTACAATTTTTTACCTTACCTGATTTATTAAGTTCGCGGGCTTTCTTGGCTACAAATTTATTAATACTTAAGGATTCAGTATGCAGCTTCTTCATTAAGATAAAAAAGGCTTTTTACCAAATGAATGCTTGTTTGCTGAATATCTGTAATTTTAACCCAATAAAGAGACTTGTAAAATGATCGCACAAATCAATGGTTTTTTTAAACTGGCGGAAAACCGGACCTCTTTCCGTCAGGAAATTATGGCAGGCCTTACAACATTTCTTACCATGGCCTATATTATCTTTGTAAATCCGAACATTCTGGGTGATGCAGGAATGGATAAGGGAGCGCTGATTACCGCCACCATTCTGGCTGCAGCCTTTGCAACCATCCTCGTGGGCCTTTGGGCTAACGTACCCTTTGCCATGGCACCCGGCATGGGACTGAATGCTTTTTTTGCCTATACCCTTGTGCTGGGGCAGGGAATGGCCTGGCAGACGGCTTTGGGCGTTGTTTTTATTTCCGGTATCTTTTTTCTTGTTCTCACCCTTCTGGGGGTACGTAAATGGATTATTGCAGCCATTCCAATGGAGCTGCGTCTGGGAACTGCGGCTGGTATCGGTCTTTTCATTACTTTTATTGGTTTCAAGAATCTGGGACTCATTGTGTCCCATCCGGCCACTCTGGTGGGGCTTGGAACACTTACAACTCCAGTTGTTCTTGGTCTTGTGGGTCTTGCCCTCATTGCAGTTTTTGAGGTGATGAAAATTCGAGGCTCCATTCTGGTTGGGATTGTTGTAACCACAATTCTTGGCATGGTATTCGGTCTTGTGGGAGTTCCGGACAGCTTTTTTTCCACTCCCCCCTCCATTGCTCCCATATTTATGGAGCTGGATATCCTTTCAGCATTGAAATGGGGTTTTGCAGGGGCTATTTTTTCATTCATGTTTGTGGATCTTTTTGATTCCGTAGGAACTGTTGTGGCCTGTTCCTATGAAGCTGATATGGTGGATAAAGATGGCAATATCCGCTCCATTGACAGGGTTCTGGAAGCTGACGCCGTGGCAACCGTAGCCGGTGCCCTCATGGGTACCAGTACCACCACCACCTACATTGAGTCCGGCTCCGGTATTGCTCAGGGTGGGCGTACCGGGCTTACCGCCTTAAGTACAGGTCTCTTTTTCCTTGCTGCCCTTTTGTTCACACCTTTCATTGCAGTGGTGCCTGCCTTTGCAACGGCTCCGGCACTGATTGTTGTGGGTGTATTTATGTTCAAAAATGTTCATAAAATTGATTTCCAGAATTTTGAAGTGGCTTTGCCGGCATTCCTCACCATTATTCTTATGCCCCTGACCTTCAGCATCAGCATGGGCCTTTGTGTGGGTTTTATTGCCTTTATTCTTGTCTCCTCATTTTCCGGTAATATCAGTAAGGTTCATCCGGTTATGTGGATCATCGGATTTTTCTCCCTTATTGAACTTCTGCTCAAGGCGCTGTAAGTATTTGAAGCTTTTGTATTTTTTTAAATTATTTCCGTAAAACAGGAGACGCATGGAAACAGTCCATGAGAAGCAGTATATATCCGCAGGTCAGATGGAGCAGGATTGTTGGGCCTTTGCCAAAGATCTTTTTCGAAAGGGGCTGGATTTTGATCTTTTTGTCGGTGTGACCCGAGGTGGGGCCCAGGTCTCCATTTATATGCAGGAAGTTTTTATGGTGCTGACGGGAAAGGCCAAGGACTATGCGACTATCCAGGCGCGTTCATATAAGGGTTTTTTTGAGGCCGAAGAAGAGGTCTCGGTGGAAAATGTCGATGCTGTGATCCGCCATGTAAAACCTGGAATCCGTATCCTTGTGGTGGATGATATCTTTGACCGGGGCAGAACTTTCCTTGCGGTACGTGATGCCATTGTTGCAGCACTTCCATACCCGGATGTCCATCTTTCCCTTGCCTCCCTTTATTACAAGCCTGAAAATACCGAGGTATGTATCCGCCCGGATTATTTCTACCGGATTTTCGGACCAAGGGACTGGATTGTTCTTCCCCATGAACTGGAAGGCCTGAACCGTGAAGAAATGGCGCAAAAGGGCTTTGTCTGGCCCTGATGTATTTGATCATGAAAAATTTATGTCACCAGGATTTTATCCTGCTGTTGATGGAATGAGTTATCTGGCATGATGCCGGTTGAAGGTGCAGGTAATGTGGTTTTATTTAAAAGGTGGCCTTGCAGGGGCTGCAAGGTCAGCTTCCTGCATAGGCCTCAGATGGAAAAATTATTTTAGTGGTGGGACAGGCAGAGGGTTTGAGGATGATCAGGCAGCTCTGGTAAGGGACCGGACCAGCCTGATCCTTGTGCTTGCAGCGCTGCTTTTTCCTTTCTTTACAGTTACGGACTGGGCCTATTATCCCGATAAAATATGGCGCCTTATCCCTTTGCGCTTTGGGACAGGCCTGGCATGCCTGATGCTTTTCTGGGTCAACCGGCGCATAGATCTGGGCTTTCAAAGTGCAAGGCTAGCCTTTGCCGGATTTCATGTCTGCGCCTTTGCAATGATCATCATTGTTGTTGTTACAGATGGTTACCGGACTTCCTATTATGCCGGTTTTCTCATGGTCATTGTGGCTTTTTCTTCCATCATGGCCCTGCCCTCGCGCATGATGCTTCCCCACCTTTTTATACCTTATCTTTTTTATACTCTTGTGATTCTTTGGAAAAGCGGGGCGGAACAGATTTCGCTTTTTTTTCTAAGTCATATTCTGGTTCTGGTGACCCTTGGGATCTGTCTCATGGCTGCTGAGACCAATCATCGTCTGCGTATTAAGGAATATAAGACCAGAAAAGCCCTTGAAGAAACCAAGATGAAATTACAGAAACAGGCCAGAGAACTGGCCGAAAGGGTGGCTGAATCCCGCATGCGTTACCGGCACCTTGTGGAGCGCATGAATGATTGCCTGGGAGTTTCCGGTCCCGATGGAGAAATTGTTTATGTAAATGACCGCATGTGTGAGCTTCTGGCTTTTTCAAGGGAAGAAATGCTGGGCCGTCATTTTTCTGATTTCATTGATGGGACTGCAAAAATAAGGGTTAAAAATGAGTTTGAAAAAAGAAAAACAGGACAACGCAGTGCCTATGAGGCCTGCCTGGTGGATAAGAGCGGAAACAGCATACCTGTGATTATTTCTGCAGAAGCCCTTCTGGATGAAAAGGGGGCTTTTCAGGGTAGTTTTGCGGTTATTACGGATATTTCTCAACAAAAACGTGCGGAGCGCCGTATTGCACAGCTTACCCATGAACTGCTGCGGGCCCTTGAGAATGAAAGACACAGGATAGCCAGAGATCTGCATGATCATGTGGCTCAGGATCTTTCATCCTTACGCATAGCCTTTGAAGACATGGCCATGCAGCTTGAATCCGGATCACCCATACGCCGTCAGACTTCCCACCTTTCGCGACGTCTGCAGGATGCCATTCGGGATTTAAGGGAAATTGCCTATGCCCTTCGTCCGCCGGATCTCGATACCCTGGGACTTCCACGGACCATTTACCGATATTGTCAGGAGTTTTCCGAGTACACGGGTATTCCGGTGAATTTTGTTACAGCAGGTATGGAAGGTTCGGCCAGGGATTTTGACAGGGAAATCAACCTTTACCGTCTTGTGCAGGAAGCTTTGGCAAATATACGTAAGCATGCAGGGGCCACTAATGTGGATATCCGGCTGATTGCCTCCCATCCGGAGATTATTCTGCGTATTCGTGATAATGGTGTGGGCTTTGATTCGGAAATACGGGAAAGTTCCGTATCTTCGGAAAGGGGAATGGGACTTAAGGGGATGGCAGAGCGTGTGGCCCTTCTGGGAGGACGCTTTGAGATCCGTTCCCGCCCCGGTGAAGGCTGTTGTATTTCGGTATGGATCCCCATGGAAGTAGCTGGAGAGAGGCCGGATCTTGTTTTGGATTATTTTCCTGATGAGCTTACGGGATGAATCGGAGCGTTATTTTTTTCTGGATTGCTGAAGCCTTATTTTTTGCTTCAACTTTTTGATCTGACCCATGGCCCGTGTATCTTTTGTCTGTTACATGTTGAAAGAACAGGTGTTTATAAAAGGTCCTGTGGTAAAGGGACCCATTGGTGACAGGGGCATGGTGTTTGGTTGTCGGGAGAGGTTCATCCAGCAGAAGAGGATATTTTTTCTGTCCTCTGCTGCTGGATGATAAAAGCAGGGCCGTTTTTCAGGATTCCGGACCGTTGATGGAATCCCTGAGCTTGCCGGAACATTTAAAGGTTACAACCCTTCGGGGCCGGAGAATAAGATCACTGCCCGTGGCAGGATTGCGTCCCCTGCGGGCATTCTTTTCTTTGACGCAGAATTTTCCGAAACCGGAAATCAGTACGTCATTGCCTTCTGCCAGCTGGTCTTTCATAATCATCAGCAGGGTCTCAACAATATCCACGGATTTTTTTTTGTTGAAGCCTGTACTGCTGATTCTTTCCACGATGTCATTTTTGGTCAGCGCCATTGCTACTCCTGAAGTCTTTTTTTCGTGTTTTTACCCACAGGTTTTACATTCAGAGGGGGTAGTTCTGTTCGTGATAGATACGGTCAAAGTAGTAACCGTAATATTCTTCGTCAGGTTCCTTTTTTTCTTCCGGTCCTTTGCTCCGGGCGGACAGCCACAGCGTTTTTGCATAAATATAAAGCTCACGGGTCAGCAGGCTGGGATCACTGACCACTTCCCGGTTGCTGCTTACAAAGTTGCCTGCACCTTCAACGGCAGCCCTTAAGCATCGGATACATTCCGTATCATCGCAGCCCTGTTCCAGGGCGGTGTGATAAAGTGTGTCAATGATCTTTTTAGCTACACCTTCAATACCGTCAATGCAGTTCATCAGACTTCCCTCACATATGAAACGGGCTTCAGGCAGAAATCCTCTGCATAAAAAAGTTTACATATATGGCAGTTAGATGCAAGTCAAGGCAACATATTTTTCTTAAGGGGAAGAGGAGTACCGGATCAGGTCATGTCCCGGGTATTTTTTCAGTTGTCCTCTCCGGGGATTCGTTTATGATGAGCCCGTTTTTACTTTAAGGGGATTTTAGGGACTCTTAATTATGAATAAATATTGTCCGTAGCAGGGAATCCTGGAAAGTGTGTGGCACCCTGATCCTTTAAAAACAGGTTAAGGAACCATAAAAAAGGGATTTTCCGGCAAGCGAAAAATCCCGTTCCATTCAGATGGAGCCGACGAGCAGAGTCGAACTGCTGACTTGCTGATTACGAATCAGCTACTCTACCAACTGAGTTACGCCGGCAACAAACAGAAAAAATTAATACAGGTACCATGGCGCAAAATCAAGAGAAAAAAAAACTTAGCATACTGAAAAGCCTGCTGTCTTCCGGAAAATCTTCCATAGCTTGTGGCAATATTCCTGATGCAGCCCGCTCCTTTGTGGTTTCCGTTCTTGCAGCAGCGGAAAAAAGACCGATAATTATGGTTGTTCCCGGTCAGAAAGAGGGGGAAGAGCTTCTGGAAAGGCTGCATTTTTTCCGGGATGGAGAAGGGCCTGATGCTGATATTTTCCCAGCTTATCATGTACTGCCCTATCAGGCCATGGCCTGCCATGGTGAAACTGCAGCACGAAGACTTCGGTTTCTTTACAGCTGTATCTTAGGAGAGCATGCCCCTGTTCTGATTGTGTCAGCGGATACCCTTGCCCAGCGGGTGATACCTCCTGAAACTCTGGTGGCCTTCAGCCGGGTGATATCCTCCGGTGAAAGTTTAGACAGGGATTTGCTGGTGTCAAAGATGATTGCGTCAGGGTATCAGCGAACTACCCTTGTGGAAGAACCCGGAGATTTTGCTTTACGGGGGGGGATTCTGGATTTTTACTCTCCCGGACATGATGATCCTGTGCGCATTGAATTTTTCGGGGATCAGGTGGAATCCATCCGTTTTTTTTCTGCGGTGACCCAGCGTAAACTTAAAGATACCGATGCGGTTGTGGTGTTGCCCGCAAAAGAAATGGTACTTGAGCCTTCCACGGTGGAAGCCATGCTTGGGCGGGTTCGTCAGGAATCCGCAGAAGCAGGTTTTGGTGTCGGCAAGGTCCGTGAGATTGTGGAACGCATACGGGATGAAGGGATTCATCCCGCCATAGAGGGGCAGCTTTCCCTTGTTTATGAAGAGCCTGCTTTTCTGCTGGATTATCTTTCTCCTGAGACCCTTTTTATTATGGATCAGCCGGAGGCATGTTCCATTCTTGTGGAGCGTCAGACCCAGAGGGTGGAGATGGCCCGTAAAGAAGCCCTTGCCGCCCAGCGCCTTGCCGTTTCGGTATCTGATCTTTACGTGGACTGGGAGTACATCAGCAGGCGCATGGCCTCGGCAAGGTGTGTGCTTTTTCGGGATACTCTTCCTTTGCAGGGGGAAGGTCTTGATTTCCATGTTCAGGAGAATTTGTCCATCCGGGGTGAGCTTGCTGGTCTTCGTGGAGGAATGCAGCCCTTGCTGCCCCTTGTGCACTGGTTGCAGACCCGTGTGAGGGAAGGCTGCAGAACCTGCATAGTCTGTGCAACATCTTCCCAGGTAAGCCGGGTGAAGGATCTTCTGGCTGCCTATGAGGTGTCCGTAAGTACCGTCCTTTCATTCAAAGAAATTTATGGTGCGAAGCGTCCGGGCATCTGGCTTTGTGAGGGGCGTATCCGTGCAGGTTTTGTCTGGGAGGAAGAAGGGCTGGCCCTCATCAGTGAGGATGAGATTTTCGGGGCTAAGCGCCGCAGAAGAAAGGCCCGCAAGGGCGGGGTGAAGGATCGTTTTCTCAACCTTGGGGAGCTGCGTGAAGGGGATATAGTGGTCCATGCGGATCATGGGCTGGGCCGTTTTGAGGGGCTTGAGAAACTGCGGCTGAATGGTGTTCTAAGTGATTTTATTCTGCTTACCTACAAAGATGGTGATCGCCTGTATCTTCCCGTGGACCGCATGGGTATTCTCCACAAATATGTGGGTGTGGACGGCCTTGATCCTGTGCTGGACAAAATGGGTGGCAAAGGCTGGGACAAGGCCCGTGAAAAGGCCAAGGCCTCTGTGGAGAAAATGGCTGGAGAGCTTTTAGCCCTTTATGCGGCCCGGAAAGTTCATACCCGCAAGGCCTTTTCCTCTCCGGACAACCGGTTTCAGGATTTTGAGGCGGCCTTTCCCTATGAGGAAACACCGGATCAGCTTAAGGTCATAGGCGATGTGCTGGAGGACATGGCCAGTTCTTCACCCATGGATAGGCTGGTCTGCGGAGATGTGGGATACGGAAAAACGGAAGTGGCACTGCGGGCGGCCTTTCAGGCCGTAATGGACGGGCGACAGGTGGCGGTGCTGGTTCCCACCACTATTTTGGCGGAACAGCATTACAGAAGCTTTACCCAGCGATTTGAGAACTATGCCGTCCGCCTTGCGGCCCTGGACCGCTTCCGCAGCCCGAAGGAGCAGCGAAGGATCATTGCGGAGATGGGTGACGGTCGTCTGGATATTGTCATAGGTACCCACAGGCTTTTGCAGAAGGATGTGCAGTTTAAGGATCTTGGTCTGGTGGTCATTGATGAGGAGCAGCGATTCGGGGTCCGTCATAAGGAGATCTTGAAAAAAATGCGGGAAACCGTGGATGTGCTGGCTTTGACCGCCACACCTATTCCCCGTACCCTGCACATGTCTTTGATGGGTATGCGGGATATCAGTGTGATTGCCACACCACCGGAAGAGCGTCAGGCCATTATTTCCTATATATCCGAGTATGATGAAAGTATTATCCGGGAGTCCGTGAACCGGGAGATGGAAAGGGGAGGGCAGGTCTTTTTTGTTCACAATAATATTAACAGTATTGAAGGACAGGCGGCCCGCCTGCGGGAGCTTCTGCCCGATGTACGCATAGGTGTGGCCCATGGAAGGATGAAGGAAGAGGATCTTGAGAACCAGATGCTGTCCTTTATCCGGAAGGAAACGGATCTTCTCGTCTGCACCACCATCATTGAATCAGGGTTGGATATTCCTTCGGCTAACACCATGATTGTCAACCGGGCAGACCGTTTCGGGCTTTCCCAGCTCTATCAGCTTAGGGGGCGTATTGGCAGGGGAGAGGTGCAGGCCTATGCCTATCTCTTTGTGCCCGAGGAAAGCCGTCTTTCAAAGGATGCCATGCGCAGACTGAAAGTTCTCATGGAGCACTCCGATCTTGGCTCCGGTTTCCAGATAGCCATGAGCGACCTTCAGATCCGTGGAGGGGGCGCTGCCCTTGGCGCCAGTCAGTCAGGGCACATCGCAGCCGTTGGCTATGATATGTTCCTTCAGCTTATGGAAAATGCCGTTTCAGAACTTAAGGGAGAGCCGGTTCTGGATCCCCTGGAGCCGGAAATCAACCTTTCCATGAATGCCTATATTCCAGAATCCTATGTTCCTGACATTGATCAGCGCATTGCCATTTACCGCAAGCTTTCCCGCATGGTATCCATAGGGGAGATCAAGGTTTTCCGGGAGGAGCTGACGGACCGTTACGGCGCTCTTCCGGTGGAGGCAGGGAATATACTTTTAAAAATTATGCTGAAGGTACTTTGTGTGAAGGCAGGTGTCCGCCGCTTAGACCTGACGGACCGTCATCTGGTACTGGTTTTTTCAGAGGTTCACCAGAAAAGACCCCTTGCCATTGCTGAAGTGATGGATGTTTTTCCCCAGTCCATGGTTTTTCTTTCCGACGGCAGTCTGAAGGTGGAACTGCTTAAGGATCGCAGGCAGCCTCCTATGGTGCAGGCCAGAAACATCTTGAAAGAAATTCTGGCCCGTGTTAACGGCTGAAGGGTTGCATACAGTATTTTTTTCCAGATGGGAAAAATCTTTGATCCCGCCAGAGAGGACCATGAAGCCCTTTTCCGGAAACACTTTCTTTTTGTATTTTTTTATTGCTCTGATAAGTCTGGCGCCTATGTTTATTGGCTGCAGCTTTATACAGCCAGAAGATGAAAGCTGGGTTCTGGAGCTTGGTGAAAAAAGAATCAGCCTTGGTGAATATAAAGATGCCTATGAGATGGCCAAGGCTGGCTATGAACATAATCTGCTTCAGGAGCAGATCATTCGAAGATCCCTGCATTATCGTGTGCTGAAAGATCTTGCAGAAAGCCTTGTTCTGGAAGTGGCCGCCATGGAAGCGGGTATAGAGGTTTCAGAAGCATATCTTGAGGAATCTGCAGAAGAAATCCGTTCCATGTATCCGGAGGGTATTTTTGAAAGTATGCTTTCGGAAAATGTGATATCTGAAAGGGCATGGATGCAGGGGCTTCGTCGCAGGCTTCTGACGGAAAAGCTTGTAAAAAGTATTATGGAGCGTGAAATTATTATCACTTCGGAAGCCCTGAAGGGTGCTCTGCTGGCGTATTGCAGATCCGTTGGTAAAAAACCAGAGGAAGTTGAGCTGACCCAAGAGCTTACAGAAGAGCTGATCACCCGTTTCCGCAGGCAGGAATCGGAAAAAGTCTATGGGAAATGGTTGCAGGAGAAGAAAGAAGGCATGTCCGTAAAGGTTCATACGGAGCTTCTTTACAGGGTTTTTCCGGAAGCCCGGCCCCTGTTGGCCAAACTGGGTGAGGAAGGGGGGGATGTTTTGCACTTGCCCCCGGATCCGGCCCCTGACGTGGATCTGCATGAGGAAGCAGGCTTGTAATTATGATAAAGCGTTCTGCTAAAACCGTTATTTTTTTGTTTTTATGCTGCTTTACCACTTCTGTTTTTGCACAAAAAATTGTGGACAGAATTCTGGTTCTTGTGGATGACCGGATCATTACCCAGGTGGCCTTTGAAGAGGCCTTTTTCCCTGTACGGGAAAGAATAGAGTCTGCAGGCTACGGTCCTGAAGAAACCCGTGCGCTTATTGAACGCTATCGTTCAGAGATGCTGAACCAGATGATTGATCAGACCATTACGGATATTGCCGTGGAAGAGGCGGGTATTCAGATCTCGGAGCAGGAAGTGGATCAGGCCGTTGAGCAGTTCCGCCTTTCCAATGATCTTTCCGTAGAGGCCTTTGAAAAGGCCCTTGCCGCCGAAGGTATGACCCTTGATCAGTACCGGACTCAGGTCCGGGATCAGATGCTTCGTTCCCGCCTTGTAAACTATCAGGTGCGTTCGAGAATTGTTATTACCCGAGAGCAGATAGAGGCATACTACAAGAAAAATGCCCGGGATTTCGGAGCAGTAAAGCGTTATCGTCTTGCTCACATTCTTCTGCCCTTTCCTTCTTCCATGACAATAGATCAGGAAAAAGAGCTTCAGACAAGGGCGGAAGCCATGGTCCAGCGTCTGCTTTCCGGAAAGAATTTTGCTGAACTGGCCGCAGAAGAAAGCAGCTCCCGCATTGCCGGTTCCGACGGAGAGCTTGGATGGTTTGATGCAGAATCCCTGTCTCCTGTGATCCGTGAAGCCATTGTTGTTCTGGAAGAAAATGAGATTTCAAGGCCTGTGCGAACACCTCAGGGAATCCAGATTTTCAGGTTGCTGGAAAAGGGTATGCAGAATCCAAGGCCCCTGGATGAAGTGGCCGATGGGATTGCAGACAAGCTCTATGACGAGGAGGTGAATAAGAGATTTCAGACCTGGGTCACAGAGTTGCGGGAAAAAGTCCATGTCCGGATACTGGACTGACCTTTGAAGGGATAAATAAAACATGGGAGAAAAATCCCTGGCAAGGGAAGAGAGTTTCGGCACCTATCTTCAGAATGGGCGGATTATGTCAGGGCTGTTTCTGCATGATTTGGAAGCTGTGCTCTGTGTTGGAAAAGAAGTGCTGAAACTTCTGGAAGAAGAGGATCACAGGGGTCTTCCGGAACCTGTTTTTGTCAGGGGATTTGTTCGTCATTATGCCATGGAAGTGGGGCTGGATCCGGATTATGCTGCTTTTTTATATAAGGAATCCCGGAAAAAATGGGATGCCGAGGCCGAAGAGGCAAGGAGAAGGATTTTAAGAAGGCAGCGTATACGTAGCTGGCTGCGTGGTGGTCTTTTTTTTGTTTTTCTGGTTTTTATGATGAGTTGGGCTGGTATATGGTTTGCGGAGTTTGTTTCCGGAGAAGAGGAGGAGAGGGATGCGGTTCTGATGTCCGTTGTTGCCTCAACTCCTGACTTTGATGCCTCTGAAATAGCTGAGATAAGCGGTTATCGTCTGGAAATTCTGGGCATGGAATCCACATCGTTGAAGATTATTATTGATGATCAGGAATCCCGTTCTTTTTCTGTGGAACCAGGAGATATACTTGAATTTGATGCGGAAAAAGCGTATAATATTTTGATTGGAAGCGCCACAGGGGTAAGGCTGCGCCTGAACGGAAAGGCAATGCCCCTTTCCGGCGCAGTCGGGCAGGCGGTGAATCTGCACCTTCCTTAGGAAAGCCTGCCCTGTAAGCTGATTTTTTTCGACCCGCCGATATCCCGGCTGTATCCTACCCCAAGGGCAGTTGCGGCATCGAACGGGTCGTTTTGCGTTCTGGCGAGAGGCCGGGAGACCGGGAGGATTATGTTTCATGACCGTCATACCATTCTTGTGGAGAGTATCAAGCGGCTTTTGCGGCGTAATGCCCTTCCCCATCTGAAAAAGATTGTCCGGAAAACCCATGCGGCCGATCTGGCGGATGCTTTTCGTCATATCGGCCTTGCCGATCAGAAACGACTTTTTGGCCTGATGAACGATGTGGAGCAGCAGGGACTTCTGCTCTCGGAGCTGGAAGAAAGCATTTTTCTGGAGTTTATCCGTGAAATGCCCGTGGATGAAATTGTCCGCATTCTTGATGAAATGCCCAATGACGATGTTGCCGACCTCATCGGTCTGATGCCGCCGGAAACCGCCACGGCTGTCCTTGAAAAAATGGAAAAGGAAGGCTCCGAAGAGGTGGAAGGCCTTCTGCGTTACAGTGATGATACGGCCGGTGGTATCATGACTCCTGATTTTGTAGCTCTCTCCCAGGATTCCACGGCAAAGGAAGCCATTGAATCTCTGCAGAAAGAGCACAGGGATGTGGAGATGCCCTTTTATCTCTATGTGGTGGATGACTTAAAGCGCCTTGTGGGTGTCATATCCCTGCGCCAGCTGGTGGTGGTTAAGCCGGATACCCGCCTTAAGGATATCATGAATCCGGAGCTGGTTTCCGTTCAGACTTCCATGGATCAGGAGGAAGTGGCAAAAATTGTTGCCCGCTATGACATTCTGGCTGTTCCCGTTGTGGATGAAACGGGGGTGCTGGAAGGGATAGTCACCGTGGATGACGTCATTGACATTTTCCGCATGGAAGCTACGGAAGATATTCTGAAAATGGCCGGTGTGGGGGATATGTTTGTGGAAACCCAGACCATTATGGGTGGAATCCGCATTCGCTTGCCCTGGCTTTTTGCCTCCTGTCTTGGGGGGATTCTGGCTTTTTATGTAATTTCAGGCTTCGAGGAAACCCTTATAAAATATGCCTATCTTGCGGCATTTATGCCCGTTATTGCAGGGATGGGCGGCAACGTGGGAACCCAGTCTTCTACTATTGTGGTCAGGGGACTTGCCACGGGCAGGCTTTCTCTGGGTGATTTCTGGCGGGTTATAGGTAAGGAGCTTCTGGTGGGGCTGTTTCTGGGTATTGTTTATGGTACCCTCATAGGCCTTGTGGCAGAACTTCAGTACAGTATTTTCATGTTGAACATTGTTGTGGCCCTTGCCATGGTTTCCTCCATGACCATAGCAGCATTTATGGGTGCCCTTGTACCCCTGGGTCTGGCCCGAATGAAAATAGATCCTGCCGTGGCAACGGGGCCCTTTGTGACCACCAGTACCGACGTTATTACGGCTTTTCTTTATTTTACCATTGCCACAAAACTGCTGGATATGTGATTTCAATGGAGTGTATTTCTATGAAGTCTGAAGAGTCGGCCATTGTGATGCGTCGTGTGGAGTATGGTGATTTTGATGTGATTCTCACGCTGTTTTCCCGTTCAAAGGGAAAGTTTTCTGCCATAGCCAAGAATGCCCGTAAAAGCAGACGGCGTTTTTCCGGCAGGCTGGAGCTTTTTTCTGTTTTACATCCTGATTGTAGCCAGCCGAAATCTGGCGGAATGCCCGTACTTCAGGAAGTTCAACTTATGGAGCCCTTTGAAAATCTGCGTACGGATTTTATCCGTATGGGATATGCGGCCTACTGGTGTGAAATTCTATGTCTTTGGCTGGAAGAGGGTGCAGCCCAGCCGGAAGTTTATGATCTTCTGGAAAGCATGCTCCGGGAGCTGCATCTTGGGAAGGGAAAGCCTGAAGTCTTAAGTCTTTTGTATCAGCTTCGTTTTCTTACGCTTTCAGGGCTGGCTCCGGGTCTTGATGTCTGTGGAGGGTGTGAGGCCCCTATGTTTGATGTAAGGGCCGGTCGCATCCGTTTTGATTATGGCAGGAGTCGTATTCTCTGCGGGACTTGCTCTCCCCTTGCAAGGATTTTTTCCATGGCTCCGGGAACGGTTAAAACCCTTTGCTGGCTTCAGGAAAGAAAAGATCAGGGAGCGGGAAGGATGCAGTTTTCAAGGGAAGCCGCCCTGGAGGGACTTTTTTTTCTGGAATCTTTTATCTCTTTTCATATGGGAAGGGATTTCCGCTCCCTGAAATATCTGCAAAGTGTACGGAGAACTGCTGGAATTTCACCGGAAATAATTTCTTTTCCTGTATGCCGCCTTAAGGCCTGAGCAGCTCAAGGTAAAGATCCTGATGAAACAGTAAGGAAGTAATAAATCATGGTGGTGGAATTGGAAAACTGTATACCAGAAAATGAAATTTCGGCTTCCGCACCCTGTCGTGTTGACTTTGGGGGCACTCTGGATCTGCCCCTGTTTTATTATGGTCTGGGGCCGGATCTGGCCTGCACAATGAATATTGCCCTCAATCTAAGGACCACTGTAAAGATAAAGCCCTATAAAAAAGGGAGGGTCCGTGTTGCTTCAAGGGGATTCGCTTTTGCGGAATTTCCCTGTGGCAGGGCACCATACAGGCATCCGTTGGGCCTGGTTTTTGCTATCCTTGATGCCTTCGGTGTCAGGGATCTCAGTGTGGAAATCCATTCCGCATCTCCGCCCAGAAGTGCCCTTGGCGGTTCTTCCGTCATGGCTGTGGCACTGGTTGCCCTGCTCATGAAGATGAAAGGGGAAAATCCTGAGGCGAATGTAAAAGATGTGGTGCTGATGGCAAAAAACATTGAATCTGCCGTGGCTGGTGTTCCCTGTGGTATGCAGGATCAGCTGGCTGCAGCCTTTGGTGGTATGAACCTCTGGCACTGGGATGGAAGCAATCTGATGCAGCCCTGGAAGCAGTCTGTCCTGATGACCGGTAAGGAATATGAGAACCTCTCTTCCTGTATGCTGGTGGCCTATGGAGGGGAACCCCACGATTCTCTGGATGTGAACGGACGTTGGGTGCAGGGATTTGCCGAAGGGAAAACCCGCGCGGAATGGAAGGATATTGCCCTTTTGACCCGCCGCTTTGCTGAAGCACTGGCAAAAATGGATCTGAAGACTGCCATTTTTTGCATGGAAGAAGAGCTTGCCATCCGTTTGCGTCTCACGCCGGAGGTGCTGGATCCTGCGGGTATGCGCCTTGCCTCGGCAGCGGGCAACCTTGGCTGCGGTGTACGTTTTGCCGGAGCCGGAGGAGGAGGATGTGTCTGGGCGCTGGGGCCTGAGGATAAAATAGGCGTTTTAAGAAGCCACTGGCGGCGTCTGATGGAAACCATGCCCGGCGCCATGATTCTGGATGCCGCCCCTGAAAAGGATGGTGTGTTGTTTGATGTCTGAGGACGGGAACTGAGTGTAGGTTCAGTACTATTATCGTTCGCTAATGCTCATATCTGTCAGGCAGTTGCACAGGCACCCAGGCCATTTGTTCGTGACGCAATCTTATTCTTAGAGCTTCTTGCCCTGTGCGGAAGCGGCAAAAACTCGCCGCCACAGGCAGGATGAGCTTTTTGATTGCCATAGCAGACTAAAGTACGCTGCCTTTGTGGCGGCTCAGACAGTTTGCCGCTTCTTTCGCACAGGCCTTCAAAGCTCTGATCCGAAACGATTGCAATGTCACTCACAAACAGCCATGGTGCCTTGTATAGGAATCCGGCTGTTGTAATTATAAAACAAAATGTTTTGGACAATTCTTCTTTTAAGGATATTTTAAAAACCCTTTAAGCTGATAAGGATGATGGATATGCGGTTTCAGGATCTTATTTTCACCCTGCAGAAATTCTGGGCAGACAGGGGATGTGTTCAGGCCCAGCCCCTTGACCTTGAGGTCGGTGCGGGAACCTTTCATCCCACAACCCTGCTCAAAGCCCTTGGACCGGAACCCTGGAGCGTTGCCTATGCCCAGCCCTGCCGCAGACCCACGGACGGCCGGTACGGGGAAAACCCCAACCGCATGCAGCACTATTACCAGTTTCAGGTGATCATGAAACCATCTCCATCTGATGTGCAGGATATGTATCTGGAGAGCCTTAAAGCCATTGGCGTGGACCCCCTGGCCCATGACATCCGCTTTGTGGAAGATGACTGGGAGTCGCCCACCCTCGGTGCTTCGGGGCTGGGCTGGGAAGTCTGGCTGGATGGGATGGAAATTACCCAGTTTACCTACTTTCAGATGACAGGCTCCATAGAGGTTAAGCCCGTGAGCGTGGAGCTGACCTATGGCCTTGAACGCATTGCCATGTATCTGCAGGGTGTGGATAGTGTGTATGATCTCATGTGGAATGATAAAATCACCTACGGGGATATCTTTCACCAGCAGGAAGTGGAACAGAGCCGCTATAACTTTGAAGAAGCCAATGTTCCCCTGCTTTTTGATCTTTTTGCAAAGTATGAGTCCGAAGCAAAGAGGCTCATAGAAAAGGATCTGGTTCTGCCCGCCTATGAGTTCGGTCTGAAGTGTTCCCACACCTTCAACCTTCTGGATGCAAGGGGAGCCATCAGTGTGACCGAAAGAACCGGGTATATTGCAAGAATCCGGAACATCGCCAGGGCCTGTTCCGAAGCCTATCTGGTTCAGCGGGAAGCCATGGGCTTTCCCCTTCTGAAAAAATAAGCCTGATATCCAAGCCATGTACATTCGGGGGTAATGCCCCGTAGCCATAAGGACACCATCATGACAAGTCTTCTTTTTGAAATTGGAACCGAAGAAATACCGGCAGGATACATTGACCCTGCCATTGCGGCCCTTGCCGCATTTCTGAAAAAAGAGCTGACCGCAGCCCGCGTTGACTTTGGAGAGATCACAAGTTTTGCAACCCCGAGGCGGCTTTGTGTGCACATTGCGGATGTGGCCACCATGCAGCGGCCGGAAACCACGGAGCTTATGGGACCGCCGGAAAAGGCCGCCTTCGATGCGGAAGGCAAGCCGGGCATCCCCGCTGTGAAATTTGCGGAAAAAGCCGGAATCTCCTTAGAAGAGATTGAAATCCGGGAGACACCCAAGGGCCGCTATCTCTTTGCAAAGGTGGAAGAAAAGGTGCTGCCTGTGGCTGAGCTTCTCTGTCATATGCTGCCTGCGGCGGTCCGTGCCCTGAACTTTCCCAAAACCATGCGCTGGGCAGACACGGAGCTTGCCTTTGCAAGGCCCATTCAGCGTTTTGTTGCCCTTTTCGGTGAGGCACTGATTCCCTTTGAAGTGGAGGGTATTGTTTCTGACCGCCTGAGCAGTGGTCATCGTTTTCATCATCCCCAGCCCGTGACCATTGATTTGCCGGAACATTATGAAGGGCTTTTGAAGGCTGCCGGTGTTATTGCCGATGTTCAGGAGAGAAAGGCAGCAGTGGCCCGTTCCGTGGAGGAAGTAGCCAAAAACTCCGGCGGAAGGGTGCTTGCGGATGAAGAGCTTTTAAAAATCGTCACCCACCTTGTGGAAGCGCCCTATCCTGTCATGGGAAGTTTTGATCCTGCTTTTCTGGAA
The DNA here is from genome assembly GCF_006175995.1 of Desulfobotulus mexicanus. Taxonomy (NCBI): domain Bacteria; kingdom Pseudomonadati; phylum Thermodesulfobacteriota; class Desulfobacteria; order Desulfobacterales; family Desulfobacteraceae; genus Desulfobotulus; species Desulfobotulus mexicanus. The sequence continues at coordinate 142,095 of NZ_VDMB01000003.1, read as the reverse complement.
GTGCCCAGAGAAGTGCTCATCACATCCATGAGGGAACATCAGAAATATTTTGCCGTTGAAGATGAAAGAGGTAATCTTCTGCCCCTTTTCATTGCCGTTAACAATACCTCCCCCAAAGATATGGATCTGGTACGTCAGGGCCACCAGCGTGTACTGAGGGCAAGGCTTTCCGATGCCAGATTCTTCTGGGAAACGGATAAGAAAGCCACCTTTGACCAGTGGAATGAAAAGCTTGATCAGGTGCTCTTTCAGGCAAAGCTTGGCACCATGGGAGAGAAGGTGGCAAGAATCCGGAGCCTTTGTGCCAGCATGGGCAAAGACTTGAGCCTTGACGGAGAGATGATGGCTGATCTGGATCGGGCCGCCAGCCTCTGTAAGGCGGATCTTGCTTCCCAGATGGTTTATGAATTCCCCGAGGTGCAGGGCATCATGGGCAGAGCCTATGCCCTTTTCCACGGAGAAAATGAGCGGGTGGCCCTTGCCATTGAGGATCATTACAGGCCCCTTGGCAGTGGAGGAAAGCTGCCGGAGGATCTCTGCGGCGTGGTCCTGTCCATGGCGGACAAGCTGGATACCCTGTGTGGCTGTTTTGCCGTGGGACTGAGGCCCACAGGAGCGGCTGATCCCTTTGCCCTGCGCCGGGCAACCCTTGGGATTCTGCAGATGCTTCTGGACAGAAATTTAGCTCTTTCCCTTCGGGAGATGGTTACCCTTGCCCTGAAAACCCTTGGGGATAAAAAGACTGAAGACGGGGAAGAAACGGTGCAGGCGGTCTGTGATTTCATGGTGACCCGCCTTGCCAATCTGCTGGCGGAAAAAGGATTTTCAAGGGAAGGTATTGCCGCTGTTCTGGCAGTAGAAAATAACCATATTTCTGATATTCTGCGCCGTGTGGAAGCCCTGGACCGCGTCAGGAATCAGCCGGATTTTCTCGCCCTTGCCAGTGCCTTTAAAAGGGCTTCCAATATTTTGAAAAAAGCCGGTGATGTGAAGCCGGTAGTGGATGCATCCCTGTTGACGGAACCTGCAGAAAAAGGGCTGCATGAAGCTCTGGAACTCTGCCTTCAGACCGTTGACGGTCACATGGATGCCAATGATCTGGACGCTGCCCTTGCGAGCATTGCCACCCTGCGTAAGCCTGTGGATGCTTTTTTTGACGGTGTGATGGTCATGGCAGAGGATGAAAGGATTAAGAATAACCGACTGGGGCTTCTGGCTTCCATTGCGGCTCTTTTTGGCAGAATTGCGGATTTTTCACGATTGGGTTAGCAATGGCTGACTATACATTAAGGAGGTAGAATGGCTGGTTTTGATCCGTCAAAGGATAAGGTTTTGAAATCATGGAGAAGTGAGGAAACAGGTCTTGTGGTTGCCATACACAGCTATGACGGCGGTGAGGCCAAGTTGCAGATCGGACCGAGGATGCTGAAAAAAAAGGATGGTTCCGACAGGGCACCCGTGAAGTCGGGCAGGCTGACCATCGAGGATGTGCAGTGGATCTATGATAACATAGATGACATAAAAGATGGGCTGGAAGAACATAACAATCCCATGGATTGATGAATGGAGCAGGAGAGGGGCAAAGGGTCCATGGAAAAACCGTTGAAAGAAAGCAAAGGGCAGTGCAGCGAAGAAGAACGTCAGCGTGCTGCCCTTCTCCGCAATGATCTGTCACGGCACAGCTACCGCTATTATGTGCTGGATGATCCGGAAATTACCGATGCAGCCTATGATGCCCTTTTTCGGGAGCTTCAGGAGCTGGAAGGGCGTTTTCCAGAACTGAAAACCCAGGATTCCCCCACCCTGAGGGTGGGAGCGCCTCCCCTTTCGGGTTTTTCTTCGGTGTTTCATCGTCTTCCCATGCTCAGCCTTGAAAATGCCTTTGATGAGGGGGAGTTTTTTGCCTTTGTTCAGCGCATCCGGAAAGGCGTGGCAGGGGAGCTGCTTTTTTCCGTGGAGCCTAAGTTTGACGGCATTGCCGTTTCCCTGCGCTATGAGAATGGTGTTCTGACAGAGGCAGCCACACGGGGGGATGGCCTTGTGGGCGAAGGTGTTACGGAAAATGTGAGGACCATTGCCAACCTTCCCCTTCGCCTGAGGGTGGAAGATCCACCTGCGGTGCTGGAAGTGAGGGGCGAGGTGCTCATGGACCGTAAAGGTTTTAAAGTCCTGAACCTAAGCCGGGAAAAAGCCGGAGAAGCCCCCTTTGCCAACCCGAGAAATGCCGCTTCCGGCTCCCTGCGTCAGCTGGATTCCCGCATTACGGCCACACGGCCCTTACGCTTTTTTGCCCATGGTATGGGAGAGGTGGAGGGCCTTTTTCTTTCCTCTATGGCAGAATTGTTTGCCTTTCTCAGATCCGCAGGTTTTGCCCTGAGTCCTCTGGCACAGAGTGCTATGCCGCCGGAAAAGGTTCCGCAGATTTATGCGGAAATGGTGGAACGCCGGGAGTCTCTGGACTACGAGGTGGATGGCATGGTGATCAAGGTGGAAGATTTTGATCTCCAGACCCGACTCGGTATGACATCCCGTACGCCGAGGTGGGCGCTGGCCTGGAAATTCCCTGCCATGGAAGCCCGTACCCGTCTGGAAAGAATAGAAGTGCAGGTGGGCCGTACCGGTGTTCTTACGCCTGTGGCCATTCTCACTCCTGTGGAAGTGGGCGGCGTAACTGTGAGCCGGGCCACACTGCATAACATGGATGAAATTCTCCGCAAGGATATCCGCATCGGAGATCAGGTTTTTATTCAGCGGGCAGGGGATGTTATTCCTAAGGTTGTGAAGGTGATTGAGCATCTGAGGGATGGCTCGGAAACTATTTTTCAGATGCCGGATCACTGCCCTGTATGTGGCAGCCTTGTGGTGCAGGAAGAGGGGGAGGTGGCTGTGCGCTGCGTGTCCGTAACCTGTCCTGCCCAGCTCAAGGAAAAAATCCGCCATTTTGCTTCCAAGCCAGCTCTGGATATGGATGGTATGGGTGAAAAACTTGTGGCCCAGCTTGTGGACAGGGGGCTTGTAAAGACCTTTGCGGATCTCTTTTGTCTGGATGCGCCAGCCCTTGCTGCCATGGATCGTATGGGTGAAAAATCAGCGTCCAATATTGTAAGGGCCATCCATGACCGGAAAAAAACTTCATTCCACCGCCTGCTCTATGGTCTGGGCATCCGTCATGTGGGTGTTCACACGGCAAAAATTCTAGGTCAGCGTTTCCGGACTTTTGAAGATCTCATGGACGCAGATGTGGAAAGTCTGGCTTCCGTGGAAGGTGTCGGTCCTGTACTTGCTGAGGCCATCCGGGATTATTTTTCTCGTGAGGAGAACAGGGAAGCACTGAAGGCTTTGTTTGCCGCAGGCCTTGAAGTGGAGGAGGGTGAAGCAAAGACAGAGGGGAACAGGCAGCTTGAGGGAAAAACCTTTGTCATAACCGGTATTCTTCCTGTTCTTTCCAGAAAGGATGCCCAGGATCTTATCACCGCAGCAGGCGGGAGAGTGGCGGGCAGTGTCAGTGCTAAAACCAGTTATGTGGTGGCAGGGGAAAAGGCGGGAAGCAAGTATGAAAAAGCCCTCTCCCTGAATGTTCCCATTCTGGATGAAGAGGGCTTTAAAAAGCTTTTGGCATCAGATATGTGATTGCTTGAAGCATTCACAGGGGCAGGCCTGAAGGCCTGCCCGTATTAAAATATCTGCTCGTAACGTAACTGTTCAGCACCATTTTCCAAGTACCATACCTGCAAGACAGATGCACAGGCCCCAGGCTATTTGCCCGTGACGCAATCCGGCACTCAAGCTGAAAAGCTCAAGCCCTTTACGGGAGCAAAAAGTGCCTATGGATCTTGAGTGCCGGATTCGGGAGCTTCTTGCCCTGTGCGGAAGCGGCAAAAACTCCCCGCCACAGGCAGGATAAGCTTTTTGATTACCATGGCAGGCCTTGGTACGCTGCCTTTGTGGCGGGTCAGACAGTTGCCGCTTCTTTCGCACAGGCCTGTAAAGCTCTGATCCGAAACGATTGCAATGTCACTTGCAAATAGCCACGGAGCCTTGCAATAGTACAAAGCTGCTGCAATTACAGTATGTGCCGTTCAGAATAAACTGTGCTGAATAATTACCTCGTAATCATGATCTGACAATAATCTGACCAGCAAGCTGTGGCTGAGTCCGGTAGTCATCAGATTATTTTATGGGACGCTGTATAATCGTTTCTTCCCGTCCGGGGCCTACGGAAATAATATTGATGGGCACACCGGCAAGGGTTTCAATCCGTTCAAGGTATTTTTTTGCATTTTCAGGCAGCCCGTCATAATCCTTAACCTTTGAGATATCTTCTTCCCATCCCGGCAGGGTTTCGTAAACGGGCACACAGCTGTCCAGTTCCTTGAGCGAAGCGGGAACATAGGAAATGATCGTTCCGTTAAGATTGTATCCTGTGCATATTTTCAGCTCAGGAAGTCCTCCCAGTACATCCAGCTTTGTGATCACCAGCCCCGTGAGGGCATTGAGGCGTGTCGCATTGTCCAGGATGACCATGTCCAGCCATCCGCAGCGCCTTGTCCGGCCTGTGGTAGCCCCGAATTCCGCCCCTTTTTTCTGAATAAACTGCCCTGTTTCATCCAGAAGCTCCGTTGGAAAAGGCCCGGCACCCACACGGGTGGTATAGGCTTTGACAATCCCCAGAATATCCGTGATGCGTCCCGGTCCTACACCTGAGCCTGCACAGGCATTGCCGGATACGGTATTCGAGGAGGTGACAAAGGGATAGGTTCCGTGGTCAATGTCCAGATGAGTGCCCTGGGCGCCTTCAAAAAGAACGGAGCGGCCCTGCTCCATGGTTTGATCCAGATCCACGGATACGTTGGCGATATGAGGCGCAAGGCGGCGGGCATAGTCCGTATATTCTTTATGGATGGCTTCTTCTGAAAGACCTTCTGCACCAAAGAAGCTTACCAGCATGTGGTTTTTTTCTTTGATATTGATGCTGAGGCGTTCGGTGAAAACATCAGGGTCAAGGAGTTCCACAAAGCGGATACCCCGGCGTGAGGCCTTATCTTCGTAGCAGGGGCCAATGCCCCGTCCTGTAGTCCCGATTTTTCTTTTGCCGTCGCTGGCTTCACGGGCATTGTCCAGGGCCTTGTGATAGGGGAAAATGACATGGGCTTTTTCACTGATGCGGAGGTTGTGGGGGCCGATATCCACACCCTTGCCCGCAAGATAATCAATTTCTTCCAGAAGTACCGCAGGATCTACCACCACACCATTGCCGATGTAGCAGGTTTTTCCCTGAAGGATGCCGGAAGGCACCAGATGGCTTACAAATTTCTCTCCGGCCACCACCATGGTATGTCCTGCGTTGTTGCCGCCCTGAAAGCGTACAACACTGTCTGCGTGTTCCGAGAGAAGATCAACAATTTTTCCCTTGCCTTCATCTCCCCACTGGGTTCCCACAATTACGATATTGCCCACGTCTGACTCCTTATTTTTTCCCCGGAAAAAATCCAGAAAAAAACCGGAATGCCGGTGAAGCGTTTCCGGTCGAAGAGGGTTTTTTGCCTTTATGTTTCAACGAAAAAGCAGGATTACACCTGCTGTTTTTTTCTTTCTTTTGCAAGGGCTCTTTTTTCACGGAAAAAAAGCTGCACAATTTCTCTGCAGGGCTGTTCCAGTATGCCGCCCTGTACATCCATACGGTGATTCAGCCGGGTGTCATTTGAAAAATCATAAAGAGACCCCGCAGCACCCCATTTTATATCTGCCGCACCATAGACAAGTCTTCCTATGCGTGCATGGACTATGGCTCCCATGCACATGATGCAGGGTTCCATGGTGACATATAAAGTTGTATCCGGCAGTCTGTAATTTCCCATGCATTCCGAAGCCTTTCGGAGCACAAGGATTTCCGCATGGGCTGTAGGGTCGCAGTTGCTGATGGTTCTGTTCCAGGCGGTGGCCAGCACCGTACCTGTTTTTTGAACAATCACTGCACCTATCGGAACTTCATCAATTTGTCCAGCCTTTTTAGCAGCATCCAGGGCAAGCTGCATGTAGTATTCATCTTCCATAAAAAAATTGTATACGCAGATTTTATGTTTGACAAGCTGCAAAGCTTACTCTATAAGTCGTCTCAGTTTTGAGCGCCCGTAGCTCAGCTGGATAGAGTACCGGACTACGAATCCGTAGGTCGCACGTTCGAATCGTGCCGGGCGCGCCATAAAAAATCAAGGGCTTACAGCATAAGGCTGTAAGCCTTTTTTGTTTTTGGAAAATGGAACACCAGAAAATCCCAGTTTTATCCCAATCTTCGTCTTTACTCCTTCCCCATTGCCACCACTTTATAAAAGCTGTAACAGAACATCATAAGAGCAGGCGTTTGAAAAAATATTATCCTGCCTCATTCTTATTGATGCAGGCATTTTGTATGAACGGACCCATCCACTTCAGATGATGGTATTTTATCTATGGAAACAAGTAATTATAGTCTTTCCTTTACAACCGGGGGACTCTTCTTGAATGAGGCTCTTACTCTGGCAGGTCTTTATCTGGATACTGATGACTGGCTTTTTGTTCAAAAAACAGCTTTAAGGGATAATCTTTTTCAGTCAAGAACCCTGACCACATTAAAAAAATTGTGTAATGTCAATATTTCCCGCCTTAAAATGCTTCAAAAAAATGAGCTTGAATTTATGCTGTCCTGCTGTCGTCAGGAACAGGCATATATGCTATGGATAGCCATATGCAGAAGGTACAGCTTCATAGCTGAGTTTGCTGTGGAAGTTCTAAGGGAAAATTTTTTCACGGGTAAACCGGATCTCACCTTTGATGATTTTGAAATGTTTTTTAGCAGAAAATCCCAATGGCATCCTGAGCTTGATGCCATACGGTCTTCAACAAAAAAGAAGCTTCGTCAGGTGCTTTTCAGGATACTCCGTGAAGCTGATCTTATTACAAAAGACAATAAGATTCAGCCAGCCCTCCTAAGTCCTGAGTTTATCCGGATTATCCGACAGGGTAATGCTGGGGAGTTTGCTTATTTTCCTCTTTTTTAAGGGGATCTGAAAGGAAGGCCAACTTGAAAAATGATCCATCTTTGATGCCGATAAAAGACAGGTTTGAATTCCTTGTCTCTGTAATTTCAGGCCAGCGTTTTTTGCAAAAGCAGGGTATTGGCAATGAGGTCCCTTTTTTTATCTGTCCTTTCAGACCGGAAGAAGCTACGGATATGGAAAGACTTATAAAAAACCTTATCAGGCAGCTTGAAAAGTCTGATATTAAGGTTCTCCATATCAATCTTTATGACCTTTCCATTGATCTTTTGAAAGAAAGGGAAATATGGCAGCAGATTATGGAGGTGGAAAATGAGGTTTCAAAGGAAGAGCTGATGGAGCTTCTTCGGGGAGTTCTTGATCCTGAACATCATTTTGTTCCTGCCATTGCAGCCCGCATGGAAGAAGCTGATTTTGATCTTCTCTTTCTTTCAGGAATTGGTGAGGTTTTTCCATATATAAGGTCCCATCATCTGCTGAATAACCTTCAGAGTAAGGCCAAGGAAAAACCGACCCTGATGTTTTTTCCGGGAACCTACAGCCATTGCCTTGAGTCGGGTTCTTCTTTGGAGCTTTTTGGAAAACTCAGGGATGATAACTATTACAGGGCTTTCAATATCTATCATTGCCAGTCATAAGCGAGGAAAATCTTGAAAACACTGAAATCCATATTCAAAAAACCCGTTGATCGCAGCATAGAAGGCGTTATCAAGGCCGATGATGAATCAGAACTGCGTATTGAATTTGATGAGTATGTCCTTACGGGTGAAGCGGAAAAGCGCATTGAGTCCTTCCTTGCTGCCTATAACAACTATGAAGGGGCCAATGGTGTATGGATTTCAGGATTTTTTGGTTCCGGTAAATCCCATCTTTTAAAGATTCTTGCCTATGTACTTGAAAACAGGGAAATAGATGGAGAGACCGCCCTGAATTTTTTTCTTCCTAAATGTGCAGACAATAAGATTTTAAGCGGAGATTTAAAAAGGGCCGTTCAGATTCCTTCCAAAAGCATTCTTTTTAACATTGATCAGAAAGCCGATGTTATCAGTAAAACCCAGATGGATGCCCTGCTTGCGGTTTTTGTAAAGGTTTTTGATGAGTCCTGCGGCTACTACGGAAAACATGGGCATATTGCTCAGTTTGAACGGGATCTGGATTCCCGTGGTCTTTTGGAAGCGTTCCAGTCTGCCTATGCACAAACAGCAGGAAAACCATGGCAGAGGGGAAGGGAGCAGGCTCTTCTTGAATCAAAAAACATAGCAGAAGCCTATGCTGCGGCAACGGGGGGAGATAAAAGCGAAGCCGCAGGCATTCTCGATAAATACCGCAGCCAGTACAGGGTCTCCATAGAGGATTTTGCCGAAAAGGTGAATGACTGGATAGAAAGACAGGTTCCGGGTTTCAGGCTCAATTTTTTTGTGGATGAGGTGGGCCAGTACATCGCCAACAACACAAAGCTCATGACAAACCTTCAGACCATTGCAGAAAGCCTTGCTACCCGGTGCCGGGGCAGATCATGGGTGATTGTTACGGCCCAGGAAGATATGTCCCGGGTCATCGGTGAAATGGACAGACACAAGGGGAACGATTTTACAAAAATTCAGGCCCGTTTTTCCAACCGCATGAAACTTACCAGTGCCGATGTGGCAGAGGTTATTCAAAAACGCCTGCTGAAGAAAAACGAAGAAGGCGTTGCTTTGCTTTCTGATCTTTATAAAAACCAGTCCAACAATTTTAAAACCCTTTTTGATTTTACAGATGGATCGGTGCATTATCGCAATTTTACTGATGAAGAGCATTTCATTGATACCTATCCCTTTGTGCCCTATCAGTTTGCCCTGTTCCAGTCTGCAATTCAGAACCTCTCCATACACAATGCCTTTGAAGGAAAGCACAGCTCTGTGGGTGAAAGATCCATGCTGGCGGTTTTTCAGCAGGTGGCCATTCACATAGGCAACCACCTTCCCGGAGAACTTGCCACCTTTGATCTGATGTTTGAAGGTATCCGTACGGCACTGAAAGCCCGGATTCAGCAGCCAGTCCAGCAGGCAGAAATCCATCTGGGCCATCCCTTTGGGGTTCGCATTCTCAAAGCCCTTTTCCTTGTAAAATATGTAAAAGAATTCAAGCCTTCCATCAGAAACTTAAGTGTTCTCATGCTTAAAGGCTTTGATCAGGATCTTTCAAGCCTTAAAAAAGAGATAGAAGAAGCCCTGAATCTCCTTGAGCAGCAGACCTATATCCAGCGCAACGGTGATCTCTATGCCTACCTCACGGATGAAGAAAAGGATATTGAAGAAGAGATCAAGAATACGGAAATTGAAACATCCGAGATTGCCTCAGAGCTTAAAAAAATAATTTTTGATCAGATTGTCAGGCTAAGAAAAATTCCTTTGGATTCCAATGGGCAGCATTTTATTTTTTCCAGAAAACTCGATGACCGTCTTTATGACCGTGAACAGGAACTGAGCATCCATGTGATCAGCCCTTTCCATGAACATGCAGAAAATCTGGAAATGATCCGCATCAAATCAAATTATGATATGGACGAGCTTTTTGTTCTGATGCCAGCCGATGCAAGGCTTATGCAGGATCTTATGATGCTTAAGAAAACGGAAAAGTATGTAAGACAGAATACCACTGCGGCCCAGCAGGATTCCGTAAAAAGAATACTGGATCAAAAAATTTCCCAGAATCAGGAAAGAGGGCGGGAAATTGAATCGCGTATTCAGGAGCTCTTGGGTAAAGCGAGGCTTCTTGTGGCGGGTAAGGAGCTGGATCTGAAGTCAGGAGAAGCTCAGGCCAGGATAAAGGCAGGTTTTCAGGAGCTTGTGGCCCTCAGTTATCCCAATCTTAAAATCCTGAAAGGCCTTTCCTATAATGAAGATGATATATCAAGCCATCTTCATCGCAATAAAGATGCGCTGTTTGGCACGGATGCTGCCCCCATGTCTGAGGCGGAGCAGGAAGTTCTCAGTTTTATCACATCCAATAAAAAAGCAGCCATACGAAATACGGTGAAGGGCGTTCTTGAAAGGTTTGAAAAAAAGCCCTATGGCTGGCCCTATCCGGCCATACTTTCAAATCTGGCTTCCCTTATGGTAAGGGGCAAGGTTGAAATCAGGTATGATACCAACCTGCTTGAGGAAAAGGCCTATGAAAAAATGCTCCGGAATACCCAGGCCCACCCCAGACTTGTTCTGGAACCTCAGGTTGAATTTGCTGCTTCTCAGGTGCGTAAGCTGAAAGAATTTTATGAAGAATTTTTTAATCAGCCCGCAGCTTCCACTGAGGCAAAAGCTCTGGCAAGGGACACGGATGCGGCCTTGCAGAAACTCAAGCAGCTTATGGAAAAACTCCTGAGCCAATCTTCCCGCTATCCTTTTTTAAACGCACTGGCTCCCGCTGTTGAAACTCTTAAGGAATGCTCAGAAAAACCCTATGACTGGTATCTCACAGAGCTTGGCCGCCATGAAGACAGGCTTTATGACCTGAAAGAGGATCTTATTGACCCTGTCATCAGGTTCATGGAGGGTTCCCAAAGGGAAATTTTTGATCAGGCCATGGACTTTATGGCTGAGCAGAAAGATAATTTTGCATGTATTCAAAGGGAAGGTGATTCTGCCTTTGAGTTAAAGGAATCAGGACATGCTTATATTTCGCCTGAAGTTCTTCAAAAAGCCTTGAATGATCCCCGGTGCTTCAAGGGTAACGGAATGCAGCAGATAAAGGCCCATGTGGGTGCCCTGGAAAGGGAAATCAAAAAGAGGATTGAGGCTGAAATATTAAGCGCAAAGAAAAATATAGAAGAACTGAAAACCCGCATCTGCACCATGGAAGAATTTTTAAAGCTCAATGAAAACCAGAAAGATGAGATCATAAAGTCCTTTGATGAAAGTATCAAAGGCATTGAAAAACAGAAACTCATACCTGTTATCCGTGACAGCCTGCGTCATTTTGAAGATACAAAATATCAGCGGCTGCTTTCAAGGATAACTCTGTGGGCACAGCCCGTACCTCTTTCAAAGCCTTCTTTAGAACCGGAACCTGATCCTTTGTCCGGGGATAGACCCAAAGCCGCCTTTGAGAAAAAACCTGAACCGGTCATAGAGTATGTGCCCAGCCGTAACGTCAGGGTTGCCTTTGATAAGGCATGGCTTGCGGATGAAAAAGATGTGGAGCGATACATCCATTCCATGAAAAATGCACTGCTGGAAGAGATCCGAAAAGGAAAAAGGATTCAAATCTAATGGATACCTCAAAGCTTAAAAAATTTGCCCAGTCTGCCCGGCGTACCCTGATGGGAGAGGTTGCATCCAAAATAAATCAGGTTCTGGCAGAAGGCAGTGCCGCCCGAAGGGAAAACCCCGAAGCCGTAAGAACATTGCAGGAAGCCATCAAAGAGCAGGGCAGGGAACAGGTGGAAGAACGGGTAGCCTACACCTGGTTCAACCGATTCTGCGCCCTGCGTTTCATGGATGTTAACCACTACAGCCATATCCGCATTGTGTCTCCCGCAGACGGACAGCACCAGCCCGAAATTCTCGCTGAAGCCAAGATGGGCCACATGGATGAAGATCTGATTCCTGAAAAAATCAGAGTGCAGATTTCAGACCTTCTCAATGGCAGAGCCGTCAGCCCTGACCCCCAGGGCGAAGCCTACCGCATGATGGTGGTTGCAGTCTGTAACTACTGGAACGCATCCATGCCCTTCATGTTCCAGCGCATCAATGATTATACCGAACTTCTCATGCCAGATGCCCTTCTTGCAGAAAATTCCATTCTCCACCAAACACGGGAGGCCCTGACACCGGAAATCTGTGAGGATGTGGAAGTCATCGGCTGGCTTTACCAGTTTTATATTTCTGAAAAAAAAGATCAGGTCTTTGAGGGTCTGAAAAAAAATAAAAAAATTACTCCGGAAAATATCCCCGCCGCCACCCAGCTTTTTACGCCCCACTGGATTGTAAAATATCTGGTGGAAAATTCTCTGGGCAGACTCTGGATGCTGAACAGGCCGGATTCCAGGCTGGTTGAGAAGATGGCGTACTACATAAAAGAAACAGTTGGAAGTGGAGAGTGGGAAGTGGAAAGTGAAAACAGCTCTTCCCGGACATTTTTAAAAATTTCATCACCAGAGGAAATCAAAATCTGTGATCCTGCTTGTGGCTCAGGCCATATGCTCACCTATGCCTTTGATCTTCTTTACGCCATTTATGAAGAAGAAGGCTATGAACCCTCCAGAATACCGGGTCTTATCCTCAGCAATAACCTTTATGGCATTGAAATAGACGAGAGGGCAGGAAACCTTGCCTCCTTTGCACTGACCATGAAGGCCAGAAGCCATTACCGCCGTTTTTTTAAGAATATCGTTTCTCCCAATATCTGTGTGCTGGAGAATGTTGATTTATCTCTGGAAAAAAGAACCACGAATGAACACGAATGGACACAAATATTAAATGCCATGTGCAGTGCAGGCGTGGATCAGGAAGCCTTGACCCACGATCTGACCCTGTTTTCCGAGGCAGACAATTTTGGTTCCCTGCTGCGGACTCAGCTTCCCCCGGACCAGATACAAAAAGCTGTGGATGCCTTGATGGCCTACAATGAGTCGGTCAGAGCACCCGGCTTCGGCTTCCGTGAACTGGTGCATCAATGCAAAAAAGCCCTGAATCAGGCCGACTATCTCAGCCAGAAATATCATGTTGTCATTGCCAACCCGCCCTATATGGGGGGCAAGGGGATGAATGGCAGGCTGGGTGCATGGCTGAAGGATAATTATGGAGATGTAAAATCAGATTTGTTTTCTGCTTTCATGGTACGAAATACAGAACTGGCTCTCCCTAAAGGGCAGCTTGGATTTATGACCCCCTTTGTGTGGATGTTTATTTCATCCTATGAAAAACTCCGCAATTTTCTGATTAGCCAAAAAACCATTACATCACTGGTGCAGCTTGAGTATTCAGGTTTTGATGGTGCTACTGTGCCGATTTGTACCTTTACCATAGAAAATGAACATCAACCTGATTTCAAGGGCGGCTATGTGCGTCTATCGGATTTTAGAGGCTCAGAAAATCAGGGGCCTAAAACTATGGAGGCAATTCAAAACCCGGAATGCGGCTGGTTTTTCCGTGCTTCTGCTGAAAAATTCAAGGTAATACCAAGCAGTCCTATTGCTTATTGGGTAAGTGAAATTTTTGTTAATCCATTTAAAGTAGCTTCAGAAACTATTCACGATTTGACAATTTCAGATGGTCAGACAAAAACTGGAGATAATGATAAATATCTTCGTCAAAGTTGGGAGGTTGCATCATCGACAGTTGGGCCAAACGCTAAGTGGTGGCAACATCCTAAAGGAGGTCCTTACAGGAAATGGTTTGGAAATGTTGATTGGGTAATTGATTGGTCAGAGACTGCCAGAAAACACTATCAAAAAGATCATGTTGCGCGGATATTACCTGAATATTTGTGGGGAAAAAGAGGGATATCGTGGACTCTTATTACAAGTAATGAATCATCTTTTAGGACTTTAGAAGCTAATCAAATTTTTAACCTCGCTGCTCCTTCTCTATTTTTTCATGATGAAAAGAATATTGAAAAATGCCTTGGCTTTTTAAATACCAAATATGTGACAAAGTTATTAAAGGTCATTAATCCAACTCTTAATATGAATGTTGGAGAAGTACGGTGTTTACCTTTATTATATGACATAAATAGTAGAAAAGGTGAGATTAATAGAACTGTAAGACATTGTGTTACTGTTTCAAAAGCCGACTGGAACTCTTACGAAACCTCCTGGGACTTCACCATCCTCCCCCTTTTCCACCCCGACTACCGCCAGTCAACCATCAAGGCCAGCTACCAGAAGCTCCGCTCCCACTGGAAAGAAATGACCCTTGAAATGCAGCGGCTGGAGGAAGAGAACAACCGCATCTTCATAGAAGCCTACGGTCTTCAGGATGAGCTGACACCCGAGGTGCCGCTCAATGAAATCACCCTGACCTGCAACCCCTACTACCGTTACAACAGAAAACAAACCACGGAAAACACTGAACACACAGAAAAAGAACAGAACAAAGATTTTCCTTCCGTGTGTTCTGTGTATTCTGTGGTTAAAAAAGATTTTCCCATTGACCATGAGCTGGAAAAGCAACTCCTTGCCGACACCATGAAAGAGCTGATTTCCTATGCCGTCGGCTGCATGTTCGGTCGCTATGCCCTTGAAAAACCGGGGCTGATTCTGGCCAATCAGGGCGAGACCATCGAGGATTACTACAGAAAACTACAGGAACCACAAATAGACACAAATGAACACGAAGGAAAAGATAAAAAGAATATTGGTGTTGATTTGTGTTCATTCGTGGTTCAGCCTTCTTTCCCGGCCGATGACGACAATGTTATTCCCATGCTGGACGGAAACTGGTTTACCGATGATATTGTGGACAGATTTAAAAAATTTATACAGGTGGCCTTTGGGGAAGAACACTACGAAGAAAACCTTAGGTTTGTGGAAAAGGCCCTTGGTAAAGACATCCGCAAATACTTCCTCAGGGATTTCTACGCCGACCATGTAAAACGCTACAAAAAACGCCCCATCTACTGGCTCTTTTCCAGCCCCAAAGGGAGCTTCAATGCCCTGATTTACATGCACCGCTATCGCCATGATACGGTCAGCATTGTTCTGAATGAGTACCTGAGGGAGTTTCGCACCAAACTTGATGCTCAAAAAAAACACCTTGAGGCCATCAGTATCCGTTCAGATACCCCTCAGGCAGAAAAAACAAAGGCTTTGAAGGAAATTGCAAAAACAGCAAAGATGATTTCAGAGCTTGAAGCCTATGAGCGGGACATCCTTTATCCTCTGGCAACCCAGCAGATAAAAATTGATCTGGATGACGGCGTTAAGGTCAATTATCCCAGGTTCGGTGCAGCCCTGAAAAAAATTCCGGGACTGGACACAAAGGGGGATTGATATGCATATTCAAAAGCTTCTTCTTGAAAATTTTCGTGGAGCGCAGCATTTGTCCCTTTCTCTGGATAAGCACCTGAATGTCTTTGTGGGGATGAATGGTGCGGGCAAGTCCACCATTCTGGATGCTTCAGCAATCCTTTTATCATGGCTTGTCAACCGGATCAGGCATAGTGGTTCTTCGGGAAGGCCCATCACTGAAAATGATATCAGGAATGGAAAACCATCGGCAAATCTGGATCTTACCCTGAATCTGAAGGGCAGTTATTCTGGGTGGAATATCGCCAGAACCAGAAAAGGCCATAAAAAAAAGGAGCCGGTTTCTGGTTTAATTTCTGCTTCTGAAGTTGCCCGCCAGATTCAATCTGAAATATCCCAAACCAGCGGACAAACAAATATTCCCCTTTTTGCATACTACCCGGTGAACCGTGCTGTGCTGGATATTCCTCTGCGTATCCGGGATAAGCACCGCTTTGATCTTTTGTCAGCCTATGATGAATCATTGACCAGCGGGGCTAATTTCAGAACTTTTTTTGAATGGTTCAGGGAGCGGGAAGACCTTGAGAATGAAAACCGGAGGTATGCTGAAGACCTTATAAAACCGGAAGGCTATCACTTTCCAGATCCTCAGCTTGAGGCCGTGCGTAAGGCCCTTACGCTCTTTATGCCGGATTTTAAAAATTTAACGGTCCGCAGAAATCCTCTGCGTATGGAAGTTGAAAAAAACGGAGAGATTCTCAGTGTTAATCAGCTTTCAGACGGTGAAAAATGTCTGATGGCCATGGTGGGGGACATGGCACGGAGGATGGCCATTGCAAATCCTTTGCGGGACAATCCCCTTGAAGGAGAAGGTGTCTTTCTGATTGATGAAATTGAACTGCATCTTCATCCCAGATGGCAAAGGATGGTTATTCCGAAATTGACAGAAGTTTTTCCCGGATGCCAGTTTCTGATTTCCACCCATTCGCCCCATGTCATCACCCATGTGCAGCCGGATAATCTTTTCCTTCTTCGCATGGGTGAGGTCGGAATGGAAACTCTTCAGCCATCGGAATCATACGGCAAGACCGCAGAGCGAATTCTTGAAGATCTTATGGGGCTGGAAACCACCCGTCCTGATCTTGTAAAAAAAGCCCTGCGAAAAATTTATATCAAAATAGATAAAAATGAATTTGCAGAAGCAAAAGACTTAATTCAAAAGCTGGAAGAGGAGATTGGTGCAGATCCTGAACTGGTCAAGGCAAATGTGCTGATCAGGCGTAAGGAGTTGATCGGCAAATGAAATTTATCAAGAAACAAAAAGAACCCGCCGGGTTTTCTGACTGGAAAGCTTTAGCCAACGAAAATTGGCAGCCAACATATAAAAACTTGAGTGGAGAGCCTAAGAAAAAGCTAAAAATAGCTTTAATGGCGGAACAGGGGTATATCTGCTGTTACTGTGAGCGGAGGCTGAAGGATAAGGATTCTCACATCGAACATTTCATGCCCCAGAGCAATCCTGCTGTTGATCCCCTTGATTATGGCAATCTGCTGTGTTCCTGTCAGGTTCAAATAAAAGAAGGGGAACCCCGTCACTGTGGCAACCTGAAAGACAACTGGTATGATCCTGATCTTCTTATTTCACCTTTAGATCCCGACTGTGAAAGCCGTTTTGTTTTTACCGGTGACGGCTCCATCATGCCCGCCGATGATAAAGATATGGCCGCATTTAAAACCATAGAAAAACTGGGGCTGAGCATAGGGAAGCTGAATGCATTAAGGGCTGCGGCCATTGAGCCTTTTCTGGATGATCAAATACCATCAGAAGAATTTGAAAAGTTCATATCCGATTATCTTTTTAAAGATCAATCAGGGCAGTTTGCTGAGTTCTGGACAAGCATAAACTATCTTTTCGGAGGATTTTTTCAGCATGAGTGAACGCATCATTCAGGCCATGACAAGACTTTTTGAACGCCATCGTATTGTATTCTGGTATGATGCAGCAAAGGATTTAAGGCATGACTTTGAAGGCCTTTTTCTGCAAGGCATAGAAAAGATAGAAATAGCCAATAATGAATTTGGTATTAAATACCGAATTTTAAGGGAAAAGCCCGAACAGAAATTTCTTCTCTACCATGAAGGGCCTCAGCCTGCGGATATGGATAACTGGCTTCTGGATGTGTTTTTGGCACAGGGGGATTTCAGAACGGATCAGGTGGGATTGTGGCTGTCTGAACTGGAACTTGGCCCGGAGTTTTCCCATCTTGTTCAGGAACACATTGAGTTTTTTCGGGCGGGCCAGCGCAGGGACGCTTTGAAAAAAATGCTCCATGCCCATGATACGGCATCAAATATCCGGATGAAGATGCTGGCTGTCTGTGCTGCCACTACATTTCAGATGGATGCTCTTTTGGAAGAGCTTCTGGAAGAACTGGCCCTTGCGGGCAATGAGGGTTTTGGCGATCATTGCTTTTCAGGGGAAAAATACAGGCTGATTAAACGCTGTGGTCTGGATGCTTTTCTGTGGGAAAAACTCGGCCTTGAATATGGCTATGAATCAGAAAATCCCGGAGTTCAGGATTTTATTATTCAGCTTTTTAAAGATGCTTATTTTTCAAATTTTTCTGAAAAAACCCTTCTGACAGGAAATGCCCTTATCTTTTTAAAACGCTGGAAGGACAGCAGAAGGTTTGGGCATTGCTTTGAAATTCTTTCAAAAGCCTGTTCGGAAATTCTTGCCATAGAAAAAGATCTTATTCCAAGGGATTACAGAGATCTTCTGGATATGGATTATTTTGAGGAAATTGACAGAAAAATAATCCGTGAACTTGCCAAAGCCATGGCGGAACAAAGGGTTTTGGCTGTGGATGTAAGCCAATGTGTCGGTCAAAGAAGAAGCAGCCACTGGTATTCCGGATACTCCCATCTTTATGAAGCAATGGATCATGGGGCAAGGTTTACGGCTCTGCTGGCAGAGATGAATTTCCATGGCATTGCAGCTATGTATGAAGCGGAGGGCTGGAACCTTGAAGCCTGGGTGAATCAATATGCCCGGTCATGGTATTTTTTGGATCAGCTTTATCGTAAGTTTATTTTCCACTGCAACATGTCCCGTCAGGCAAGCCTCATGCAGGATCTTTCAGAGCAGATTGAAAATTTCTATGTAAACAGCTACCTCTTTACCCTCGGAAATATGTTTCAGTCTGCTGTGGACAAGGCAGAAAAATGGCTTTCTGGCTCCATAGCAAGGCAGGATGAATTTTTCAGAATCCATATCCGGCCTATTCTTGATAAGGACAAAAAGGTCTGCGTCATTGTTTCCGATGCCATGCGCTATGAAATAGGGGAAGAAATGCTGAGGCGGATTCTTCGTGAAGATCGCTATCATGCTGAAATCAGACCCATGCTTTCCATGCTGCCAAGTTATACCCAACTGGGCATGGCAGCCCTTCTGCCGAATAAAAGCCTTGTGATAAGTGACAGCAAAGGTGGCAGTGTGGATGTGGATGGCTTAAGCTCACAGGGAACAGCCGGTCGGAACAGAATTCTTGCCTCAAGTGGAATAAGGGCAAAGGCACTTAAATCCGAAGAATTCATGTCCATGAATAAAGAGGATAGCCGTGCCCTTATAAAGGAACATCAGGTTTTATACCTTTACCATAACAGAATTGATATGACAGGGGATAAGCTTGAGTCCGAAGGCAGGGTTTTTGAGGCTGTGGAAGAAACCCTGAACGATTTGATTCTCTTGATAAAAAAACTGACAAATGCCAATGTGAACAATCTTTTTATAACCTCAGACCATGGTTTTATCTATCAGAACCGAAGCATAGAAGAAAGTGACTATATTGCAGAGCCATGGTCAGGGATAAAGGCTTCAGATGAACCTGACAAGGAGGCTGGCCAGTTTATAAACCGCCGTTTTGTCATTGGAAAGAATCTTCCGGAACATGCTTCATTTAAAAAGTTTACACCTGAACAGCTTGGACTGGATGGGAATCTTGAAGTCATGATTCCAAAATCCATCAACAGGCTCAGGGTGAGGGGCTCAGGAAGCCGTTTTGTCCATGGTGGGGCTTCCCTTCAGGAAGTTGTCATCCCCCTCATAAAAATCAATAAGAAACGTGAAAGCAATGTTTCAATGGTGGATGTGGAAATTCTGCGGGGAGCAGGTTCCATGATAACGGCAGCACAGCTTGGTGTAACGCTGTATCAAATGGAAGCAGTCAAAGGAAAAATTCTTCCCAGAACCCTGAGGGCGGGCATTTATACAGAAGATGGAGAACTGATTTCTGATACCCATGATCTGATCTTTGACAGGGTATCAGAAAATCCCAGAGACAGGGAAGTCCGCCTTCGTTTTGTTCTCAGTAACAGGATCAGTGAGTTTAATAATTGCAATGTGTATCTGAGGCTCAGTGAAAAACATGGCCAGACCTCACATTTCAAAGAGTATAAATCCATCCATTACCTTGTAAGAATAGCATTTAAAGGCGATTTTGATTTTTGATTTCTTTTCAATAGATACGGGATAGCTTAATGACTCCTCTGGACCAGAAAATAAACGACTGCTATCCGGGCCTTGTTGTCCGTAAGGATCTTGTAAAGATCGTTAAGGGCAATGCCATAGTCCCTGCCTATGTTCTGGAATATCTGCTGGGCCAGTATTGCGCCACCAGCGATGATGCAAGCATAGAAACCGGGATTGATACGGTTAAGGAAATTCTTGGCAGGCACTATGTCCACAGAAACGAAGCAGGCCTTGTGCGTTCCAATATCAGGGAAAAGGGTCGTTACAAGGTCATTGACAAGATCAGTGTGGATCTCAATGACAAATCCGATGCTTATGAGGCGGAGTTTTCAAACCTTGGTATTAAAAAGGTTCTGGTGGATTCCAGTACCATCAAGGCCCATCCCAAGCTCCTTGTCAGTGGCGTCTGGTGTATAGCCGACCTTGAATATATGTTTACCGAAGACAAAAACAGCATCCCTTGGGTTTTATCCAGCCTTAAACCCATACAGCTATCCCATTTTGACTCCGAAGGATTCCTTGAAGCCAGAAAAAGATTTTCCACCGATGAATGGATGGATCTTTTGATGCAGAGCATAGGCTTAAACCCGGAAAAATTTGGAAGACGCAGTAAACTGACCCAGCTTGTGCGTTTGATTCCCTTTTGTGAACGAAACTATAACCTCATAGAACTTGGCCCCAAGGGAACCGGAAAATCCCATGTGTATTCTGAATTTTCTCCCCATGGTATTTTGATTTCCGGTGGTGAGATAACGGTTCCTAAGCTTTTTGTGAACAATACCAACGGCAGAATAGGGCTTGTGGGTTATTGGGACTGTGTTGCCTTTGATGAATTTGCAGGAAAGCAGAAGCGGGTGGATAAAGCCCTTGTGGATATTTTAAAGAACTACATGGCAAACAAAACCTTCTCCCGTGGCGTGGAAACCCTTGGTGCCGAAGCATCCATGGCCTTTGTGGGCAATACCCGGCACACGGTTCCCTATATGCTGAAGCATTCGGATCTTTTTTGTGACCTTCCTGAAAAATATTATGATTCGGCCTTCCTCGACAGGATGCATTTTTATATTCCCGGATGGGAAGTGGATATCATCCGTGGTGAGATGTTTTCAGAGGGCTATGGTTTTGTGGTGGACTATCTGGCCGAAGTACTGCGCAGTCTCCGCAACCATGATTATTCTGACCGCTACAAAGAGCTTTTCACAATTTCTTCTGATATTTCCACAAGGGACAGGGATGGAATTCATAAAACCTTTTCAGGATTGATGAAAATTCTTTTTCCCCATGGGGAGGCCTTGGATGAAGAAGTGGAAGAGGTTCTGCGTTTTTCCATGGAAGGACGTAAAAGGGTAAAGGATCAGCTTATGCGTATGGATGGCACATACGCCCATGTCCGCTTTGTCTATGTAAATAATGAAAATGGTCAGGAAAAAGCCGTTAAAACCCTTGAAGAAGAACAGTATGGATATGAAGGGCTGAGTCAGGAAAATGCAGAAATATCCATAGAAAGCAATCAGAAAAAAGAGACTGGCCCTGGGCTCAGCCTCCCTGATGATATCGGGGAAAAGCTTAAAGAAGGGCATTTTTCATTTCATGAAAACCAAAAGGGTGTTTCCTATGAAAGTCTTTTTGGGCCGTATTTAAAGGGAGCCTCAAAAATAAGTATTACAGATCCCTATATCCGGATTTTTTATCAGATCCGTAATCTTATGGAACTCCTTGAAGCTGTGGCAAAAATCAAATCCATTGAAGAAGAAAAGCATATTCACCTTTTAACCATTGAAGATGAGTTTAAAGGGGATATGCAAAGGGAGATTTTTGAAAAAATAAGAGAATCCGTACAGGGTGCAGGGATACATTTTTCATGGGAGTTTGATACTACGGCAACCATACATGACAGGCATATTGTGACAGATCATGGCTGGAAAATTTCTTTGGGCCGTGGGCTTGATATCTTTCAGGTCTATGAAATGAATGATGCCTTCTCCCTTGCCAACCGGCTTCAGCAGTTCAGGGCCTGTAAGTCCTTTGATGTGACATTTATCCGGCTGGAACAGTGAGTGGAGCTGGGATCACACCGCTCCAAACCGTAAAAAAACATAATATGCGGTGTTTTGTTAGCAACCAAAAATACACTATGCTGTATGTTGGAATTGTGTGAGCCAAGTGACCGGAATGTTCATGCTGAAAAAGAGAATACAAAAATTTTTTTGCTGATGAATCAACCTTAAGATCAGACTACCACAGCGGGACGACCTGGGCTCCCACATGAGTTACCCCAATCGTTGAAAAAACAGGGGCTAGCTTTGGTATAAACATGGTTTCGGCCATCACTCCCTCGGGGGAACCCCGATTCATGACAATTGACGGAAAAATGGATTCCGACAAGTTCATCCCATTCCTGAAACATCACAAAATTGGAAAGATGGCTGTTTCAGGTCCGGAAGACCTCAGAAAAAAATCTTTTCTATCTTCAGATCATTGCAAAAGCATACCATAAAAGCTGCCAGTTTATTTAGAGCAAAAGACACTCAGTATATTTTGGCTTAATGCCGAGTGTATTATGATCTTATTTGTAAAGGCACCGTCCAAAACCCCCTAGTGTCAGGGCAGCCATGGATGACCGCCCTGACACCTGACCCGAAGCAAGCGAAAAGGACATTAAGAGGTGCGCTATGACTGCAGCTTTTCCAGCGCTTTTCTGGCTTCCTCCGGACTTTCGTAGATATGGGGCGCTGCCTGTCGTTTTGCCAGGGCATCCCCCAGTTTCATACGCATGAAGGTGCTGGTTGTGTAGCGGGTGACACCTGTATAAAAACGTCTTACAAGGCGGTCAACCATATCAATGTATTTATCCATTAGTTCCGGATGTATACGGAAGTTGTCGTAATTGATGATGGCTGCAACCTTGTGTCCCAGAGGCTCCAGTATTGATGTGGCCGTATCCTCAATGGCGAGTATATCGGCCTCCGTCCATATGGAAAAGCCCTCAAAATTGACAAAAAAGGTGTTGTCTTCACTCTGATAATGAAGCCGGTGGACAAGGGGCAGTTCCAGCAGATCTTTTTTAAGCCCCATGGGTTCTGATGTAAAGATTCTCGGGTCCATGGTGGTGAGGTTGTCTGCGATATTGGGTGTAAAATCCATGTGGGCAAGGATGTCTTTTTCAAGATTCATACCCGGAGCAACTTCTGTGAGAAGAAGTCCGTCGGATGTTAGCCTGAAAACGCAGCGTTCCGTAATATACATGACATCCTGACCCTTTTGTGCCGCAACCCTGCCGCTGAAGGTGATCTGCTCCACATCCTCTACGAATTTGCGGCTTTTACCTTCCTTGATTATGGTCAGCTGATCGTTTTTTATGGTGACTTCAAGGCCGCCTGCGGTGAAGGAGCCCAGAAAAACCACCCGCTTGGAATTCTGGCTGATATTTATAAAACCGCCTGCTCCGGTGAGACTTGTGCCAAAGCGGCTGACATTGAGGTTGCCGAAGCGATCAGCCTGAGCCAGTCCCAGAAAAGCAATGTCCAGACCACCGCCGTCATAGAAATCAAACTGGGATGGCTGATCAATAATGGCATCCGTGTTGCTGCCCGTGCCGAAATCCAGACCGCCCGATGGAATACCGCCAATCACACCCGGTTCTGCCGTAAGGGTAAGATAATCCAGTACCTTTTCTTCGTGGGCAACCGTTGCGACACCTTCGGGCATGCCAATGCCCAGATTCACAACGCTGTTGGGCCTCAGTTCCAGGGCAGCCCTGCGTGCAATGATCTTTCTAAGGCCCATGGGCATATCCTCAAGGGACTGGGATGGCACCCTGATTTCTCCGCTGTAGGCTGGATTGTAAAAGGAGGAAAGGGTCTGCCAGTGATTTTCAGGCTTTGCCTGCACCACGCAGTCCACAAGCATGCCGGGTATTTTTACGGAGCGGGGGCAGAGGCTGTGGCGTTCGGCAATGCGTTCCACCTGCACAATGACAAAGCCGCCGGAGTTGTGGGCTGCCATGGCCATGGCCTGGGCTTCCAGGGTGAGAGCTTCCTTTTCCATGGTGATATTGCCGTCAAGGTCTGCGGTGGTGCCCCTGAGGATGGCCACATGGATGGGAAAGGTTTTATAGGCGAGATATTCATTGCCATCAAAGTGGATCAGCTCCACAAGATCTTCTTTGGTGCAGGCATTCACCTTGCCGCCTTCCAGTCTTGGATCCACAAAGGTGCCAAGGCCTACAGCACTTATGGTGCGGGGTTTACCTGCAGCAATATCCCTGTACATATGGGAGATGACACCCTGGGGCAGATTGTAGGCTTCAATCTGGTTTTCCATGGCAAGTTTCTGGAGTTTTGGCACAAGTCCCCAGTGACCGCCTATGACCCTTTTCACAAGCCCTTTGTGGCCAAAACGATTCATGCCTTTGTCTTTTTTATCGCCTATACCTGCAGTATATACGAGGGTAAGATTTCCGGGGGTTCCGGAGCTGAGAAAATTTTCTTCCAGGGCCAGAAGGATTTCTTCCGGTATACCTGTTGTGACAAAACCACTGACCACAATGGTATCCCCGGTTCGGATGACGCGTATGGCTTCTTCTGCCGTGACAATTTTACCTTTTTTTATCCGACTGGAGGCCAGGTTGGAGACTATGGGATGGCGGGGCTGTGTCATTCATGCTCCTTATGAAAAAATTAGAACGGGTTCATTGTGTTGCAGATTGATTGTTACGGGTTTATAGTTTTAAAGTCTGTGCCTGAGATGAAAGTGTTATGGGACTGTCTGTGTACCAAACCTGTGCGGCCAGATGATAAGGGGAAACAGGGCTTTCTTACAAGCTGAATTCCCTTAAAAGTTCAGGGGTGGGGATAATCAGTTTCTTTGCGCCTGCCCTGAAACGATACTTTATAAAGGAGAATAAAGTGGATGCAGCCTTGATCAACCCTTTTATTGAAGCCGGTCTGAAGGTAATGAAAACCACGGCCACGCTGGACGGCCGTACCCAGGCTCCTTATATAAAAAATAATAATAAGTGTCTTGGGCCTGTGACGGGTTGCATCCGTATTACCGGTAGTCCGAAGGTGTCCATTGCTTTAAGTTTTTCTGAGTCCTGCATTCTTACTGTTGTTTCCCGAATGTTCGGAGAAGAGCTTACGGAAATCAATGATGAAATAAAGGATGCTGTGGGTGAAATGATGAACATGATCTGCGGACAGGTGAACAATACCTTTGGTCAGTCTGGTATTTCCCGTAAGGCTGCTTTTGAACAGGTCCTTTCCGGTTCGGATCACCTTGTGGAACATGGAGAAGAGGGGCCGGTGCTGGCGGTTCCCATTAAAACCGAATCCGGAGATTTTTTTATAGAAGTCCTGTTTCAGCAGTCATAAAAGTTTTAGCGGCCAAGGCTTTGCATATAAAGGCGAATGATCTCAGGCCCCCAGAAAATATAGAGCAGGGCACCAAATGCAAGGAAAGGGCCGAAGGGAATGGCAAGGCGCATGCCTTCTTTCTTTCGGATCATGGCCAAAAGACCAATAAGGGTGCCGGTCAGTGAAGAGGCAAATATGGTGAAAAAAACACCCTGCCATCCGATAAAAGCACCGATCATGGCCAGAAGTTTGATATCCCCGCCGCCCATGCCATCTCTGCCCGTTAGAAGCCGGTAGCCGAGAGCCACAGCCAGAAGGCTGCCGCCACCCACAAGAATACCGATACCTGAATTCAGAAATCCTGTGTAAAAAAAACCGCTGGCAAGAAAACCCACAGGAATACCTGGAAGGGAAATGACATCGGGGATAATCCGGTGGTCCAGGTCAATAAAGGTAATTACTATCAGTGCAGCGGTAAAAAAGAAAAGAATAAGCGTAACAGGCTGCAGCCCGAAACGCCACACCAGAGCAGCGGAAAGGCAGGCTGTGATAAGTTCCACCAGCGGATACCTGGGAGAAATTCCTTTATGACAGTTTCTGCATTTCCCCCGCAGCATAAGCCATGAGAGAATGGGTATATTGTCATAAAATGCTATTGGTTTTTCACAACCGGGACATCGGGAGGGAGGATGTACTATGGAAAGGCCTTCGGGGATTCTCAAAATACAGACATTAAGGAAACTTCCCACAATGGCACCGAAAATAAAAGAAGATACAAGAAAAAAAGTCACTGGAATGTCCTTGAATGGGTAAAAAAGGTTCGGGCGTGATTAAAGGTCAGGTATTTTTTCATGGGCATTATGGAAAAATGAGCTTGAAAAATCAATCCCCTGTTATGGAGAATAAGGCTTTTTTTGGAATCTCCCTTGCGTAGCGAACATTCTTCACTATAATTAAGGGTTGGATTCGGTTATGGTCCGGGTAAAGAAAGCGGTTGGCAGCGCAGGCGAGGTAATTTTACTGCCTTTTTTAAAAGCTTTGTTTTTATTAATCATTGTCTTTTTTTGACACATTGTTTCGTGTTTAATTAAAAAGGCTTGTACATAAATGTGAGATCCTTCCCGTGAAGGATAAGTGCAAGGAGATTCAATGGCAGAAATCGATAAGGACGATCTCATCAGCATCATAGAGGAAAGTTATGATGTGGAGGATGTTCCTGAAATTCTTCCTCTCATGCCGGTTCGGGATGTGGTGATTTTTACCGATATGCTACTGCCCCTGTTTATTTCAAGGGAGCGTTCCATTCAGGCTGTGGACAAATCCCTTAGTACAGACCGTTATCTGATGGTGGCCACCCAGAAGGAACCAATAGACGAAGATCCGGGTCCGGATGGCATTTATACCGTCGGTACGGCATGTCGGGTATTGCGTATGCTCAAGCTCCCCGATGGCCGTATGAAAACCCTGGTTCAGGGAATATGTAAAGTCAGAATTGTTGAATATATACCCGATGACAGCGCCCTTATGGTTCGCATTGAGCGCATGCAGGAAGAAGAGGTAGGGCAGGAGCTTTCCATTGAAACCGAGGCACTTATGCGGACGGTTAGGGATCAGAGCGAAAGAATAATGGCTTTCCGTGGAGAATTTTCCGGGGATGTGGGCAGTATTCTGGAAAGCATTGAAGAGCCGGGCCGCCTTGCGGACCTTGTTACATCCAATCTGAGACTTAAACTTTCCGAAGCCCAGGAACTCCTTGAGATAGAAGATCCTGTGGCACGTCTGCGTAGGGTCAGTGATTTTCTGATCCGGGAGGTGGAACTCTCGGCTATGCAGGCAAAGATTCAATCTGAAGTGCGGGATGAAATATCTAAAACCCAGCGGGATTATTTTCTAAGGGAACAGGTACGGCTGATTCACAGGGAACTTGGGGAGGCGGATGAGCGAAGCCAGGAAGTGAGTGAGTATAACAAGCGTATCAAGAAGGCTAAAATGCCCAAGCCTGCCCAGGAAGAGGCAAAAAAGCAGTTGCGCCGTATGGAGCAGATGCATCCTGATTCCTCGGAAACCGCTGTGGTGCGGACCTATCTGGACTGGCTTCTGGATATGCCATGGAGTAAAAGCACAAAGGACGTGCTGGATATAAAAAAGGCTAAAAAACTGCTTGATAAGGAACATTTTGGTCTGGAACGGGTCAAGGAACGGATTCTTGATTATCTGAGCGTTCGTAAACTCAATCCGACCATGAAAGGCCCCATTCTTTGTTTTCTCGGGCCTCCAGGCGTTGGCAAGACTTCCCTTGGCCGTGCCATTGCTGCAGCAATGGAGCGTAAATTTTATCGTCTTTCCCTTGGAGGAATAAGGGATGAGGCGGAAATCAGGGGGCATCGAAGAACCTATATCGGTGCCATGCCCGGCCGTATTCTTCAGGGTTTGAAGCAGTGTGAGTCAAAAAATCCTGTGTTCATGATGGATGAGATAGACAAGGTGGGTTCCGATTACAGGGGAGATCCTTCCTCAGCCCTGCTGGAGGCTCTGGATCCGGAGCAGAATTCGGAATTTTCTGATCATTATCTGAACCTTGCCTTTGATCTTTCGTCTGTAATGTTTATTCTCACGGCCAATATGACGGATACCATTCCCTACGCCCTGCTGGATCGTATGGAAATCATAGAGATTCCTGGATATACACCGGAGGAAAAACTTGAAATTGCAAAGCGCTATCTTCTTCCACGTCAAATCAGGGAAAATGGTTTGAAGGAAGATGCTCTGATACTTGGGGATGCGGTTTTAAAGCTGATAATTGAAGAATACACTGCGGAGGCTGGAGTCCGTAACCTTGAGCGTGAAATCGGTACCATCTGCCGTAAGGCCGCAAGAAAAACTGCAGAAGGCCACAAGGGTAAAATACGTGTGGACAGGGCTAATCTTTCAAAGTTTCTGGGTATAGCAAAGTTTCAGCCTGAGATGGACAAGGATGAAAATCAGGTGGGTCTTGCCACAGGCCTTGCCTGGACATCCGTTGGCGGTGAGGTGCTTTATATAGAAGCCTCACTGCTTCCGGGAAAAGGCGAGCTGATTATGACAGGGCAGATCGGTGAGGTTATGCAGGAGTCTGCCCGTGCAGCCCTGACCTATGTTAAGGCCAATCTGGGTCGCATGGGCAAAGAAGCCTCATATCTGGATGATCTGGATATTCACATCCATGTTCCTGCGGGAGCCATTCCCAAGGATGGACCCTCTGCAGGCGTTGCCATGATTACGGCATTGGCTTCCGCCATTACGGAAAAGCCCGTGAATCAGGATATTGCCATGACAGGGGAAGTAACACTACGGGGCAGGGTTTTACCCATCGGAGGGTTGAAGGAAAAGGCACTGGGAGCCTTGCGTGGTGGGGTGACAACCATCTTTATTCCGGAAAAAAACCGCAAGGATCTTGAAGAAATACCTTCTTCTCTGAAACGTAAAATCAGTTTTGTTGCGGTGAAGGATGTGGATGAAGTCCTGAAAAAGGCCATCTCTGAAGATATTCTTTCGGCAGATCCGCCAGCTCCTAAATCTGGTAAATCCTCAAAAAAGAAGGCTTCTTAATGATAATTCTGGCTGCGGATACCACAACGGCTTCGGCCAGTGTCTGTGTCATGGAGGAATCAAGGATACTGGCAAGGCGTTTCAGGAATCCGGGCCAGACCCATTCCCGTCATCTGTTACCCATGATTGAAGGGGTTATTGACGATGCAGGGATGGATATAAACAGTCTTGATGCTTTGGTAACCACCCTTGGTCCGGGCAGTTTTACAGGCTTGCGCATAGGCGTTAGTACATTGAAAGGTCTTGCCATGGCCAAGGGATTGCCCATGTTCGGTTTTTCCACCCTTGAGGTTATTGCTGCCCGCTTTCTTTCTTTTCCATGGCCTGTCTGTGTTATGATGGATGCCCGGCGGAATGAAGTGTATGCTCAGAATTTTGATGTTTCCGGAAATATTCCAAGGGCTATGGGGCCTGCAGTGGTTGCATCTCCCCATGATGTTTTGGGGCATATGGATGGTTCTTTTCTTTTTGCTGGAAGCGGAGCTTTGCTTTACAGGCAAGAAATCATGGAAAAAGAAAACCTGCAGGCTTTCTGGCCCGGACTTTTGGCCCATGAACCCGATGCCGGGGAAGCTGCATTCCTTGCCATGGAGGCAGGGCTGGATGCTGCAGTAGCTCCGCATTTGATCACACCTCTTTATCTGAGAAAATCCGATGCGGAACTGCAGTGGGGAAAAAAATGAAACTTTTTTGGTAACTATTTAACACAATTTCCCTTTAATAAATCGAAAGCTTACAATTAGGAGCATAGACAACCGAGCCATTTGTTTGTGACGCAATCTTATTCGGGAGTTTCTTGCCCTGTGCGGAAGCGGCAAAAACTCCCCGCCACAGGCAGGATAAGCTTTTTTATTATCATGGTAGGCTTAAGCACGCTGCCTTTGTGGCGGCTCAGACAGTTTGCCGCTTCTTTCGCACATGCCTGCGAAGCTCTGATCCGAAACGATTGCAATGTCACTCACAAACAGCCCGATTGTTTTTCGCTGGAATCAAGGTTTTGAAATTAAAGCACAATCTTTCAGGAGGAAATGTGCTGAATAATTACAAGGCATTATTCCTTTTCCTGTGTTTGTTTTAAGCTGCTTTCAGAGCGTTTTTTCCACTGCTGAAGGGATCTGGCTTTTTCCTGGGTTTCTTTATCAACTTCTGCTTCCACGGCTTCGGGTTTTTCTCCTGCACCGATGGTGAGTTTTTTTCCGGGTCTCAGGTCAATTTCTTCTTTAAATGCCTGAAATTCAGCAGCCATTGTGGCCTTGTAATCGGAAAAATCCTGCAGCAGCATTTTTCTGTAATCCCCGAAACTTTTTTTCTGGAATGCCGCATATTCAGAAAAGGTCATTTCCCCCGGTTTTTTTGCCGTATAATGGGCCATAGCCTGTCTGTCCTGCCTTTCTATGCCCACATGTCCTTTGAAGAGAGCCACATCTTCGCGTTTTTCATTGGATGAAACCAGAAAATTTGTGCCCTTGACTCCGATGACCACCAGAGGGGTTTGAGCCGTTATCCTCCGGCCATCCCTTGCCGTTATTTCAAAAAGAGCTACTCCGGATTCAAGTTGCGCAGAATCGGCTTCCAGCACATTAAAAATACTGTCCGCATCCAGTATGACTTCGCTGTCTGCGGAAAGGATGAAGGCTCTGGCGTTTCTCTGGGTCTGTACCTTATCCCCCGTGTTCAATACTCTGGGCAGTTCTCCCGGAGATTTTGGAAAGGGAGATCCTGTTTCAAGGATCCGTACCGGCCCTTCGGTCATTATAAGACTCAGCCCTGAAGGTTTTTGACTGTTTTCATAAGCCATATCTTCTTCTGTCATTTTCTCCTCTTCGGAGATGGCAGAGGATAAAGATTCATCTTTGGGTGCATTTAGTTTTATTTCTGTTTCTGAGGGTTTCTGTGGGGTGTTACCCTGAGCAGAGGCTGAGCTGAAAATAAAAAATGAAAGAAAAATACACAGGAGAAAAGCATAGGAACGGGCTGAGGGAAGAAGCATGGACGTCTCCTTAAGTTTATTGGATTATTTAAACCATCTTATTTTTGACTATAAATATTTTTGTTATCTTTGTCACCCTGTAAAGGGTATGGATTATTCACTCTTTTCCTGACAGCATATTTTTTGTATTAGAGTTTTATTAATTCCCTGATTTCCTGATGGATCAGAGGGTACGGACTAAGTGATTCTGGAGAAAATGATGTTTATTGCAGGTATTCAGGAAATATCCATGCAGGGAGCCTGGGTTACGGTTCTCCATATGGATAGGAAAAATGTAAATAAAAAGTATCAGCTGAATCGATTGTTTTTTTATGCGTGGGAGTCAGGAAACAGCCCTGGTGTTCTTTTTACGGATTTGTATCAGGATAAGGGGCTGGTAACGGTAAAAAAGCAGTTCAGTCAGATAGGAAGGCCCCCTAAGTACAAACAGGTGATGCCCAGAATTCTTTTCCGTCCGGAAAAGGGTCTTTTGCTGGAAGAGCATAGAAGGATTCTGGCTTCTTTATCCATTGCCATGCCTTTTATTTTGTTGCCGGAAAAAGATGAGACTATCGCTTCTGAAAAAGCAGGGGAAAATGATCTTGTGGTTCTTGCAGAGAAGGTCATGGCAGAGGGAAGGTTGAATTTAAAAGGAGAACAACCTGAATTCACTAGTCCTGCCGGGATGAGTATCGGGCTTGCTCTATGGGGGGGAGAAAAAATATGGCGTATGGTTCGTTATGGGGGCTGAATTTTCGGTTTTAACCTGGCCATTGTTTTTTTCAGATCAGCCTGGAGAGTTGTCAGGGTCAGTCACAAGGCCTGACCCTGTGGTTTTACTTTGATAAAACTATGGATAAATCTGGAAAACAGAGTGCTTTATGGCTTGTAAATTGTTCTTTTTCTTACTATTTGAATTTTTCCTGAAATAAGTTCCGCGTTAAAACGCTCATCATTACGAAAATTTTTATTCTCGCTAATAATATTCATTTGGTATTGTCCTTCGGGAAGGTTCAGCCTTTTAATGCGGATGGTGTGGGGCAGTGTGAGCCAGGAGCGGGTATCCGCCATGCATGTGGCTGCTGCTGCCAGTGAACAGCCAAAGGGCGGCATTCCTGTAAGCAGGCAGGTGGAAAGGCGCAGAGATTCCACAGCCATGGCCTCAGTCAGCGCGCTCTGGGCACTGACAAGGGTGTTGGCCATGTGAAGGCCTGCAATATTATCCGCATCCATCATGGAACCGGTGCTATGACCATCCACAGTGAGTCTGCTGGTGAAAGGTGGATCATCGTAATAAAAAAGGGGCACTGCCAGGCGGACACCGGTTTCAAGGGCACTGATTAGTCCTGGAACCTGTTCCATGACTGACAGTAAGGGGCCAACCCCTATGGTTTTTGGTCTGATTTCATTGGGGTTGTAGTACCCTTCCTGATGGATGCGCTGTACTGCATCCAGAATCCCTTTTGGCGCATAGAGGTAATAGAACCATGAAAGCTGGTATCCCTGTTCTTCCCGTGTTCCAATGAGAAGAGGCCGTATTTCCAGCTGTTTTTGGCGGGTGTTCAGTTTCATTATGAGGTTGAGCTCCCCCTTGGGTGAGGTGAGATCAACTTCCTGAATGATAAGCAGATTCGCCTGTTGTCCCGGCAGGTAAGCGTTAAGCTGGTTTTTCAGGTCTTTGTTGCTTATGGTGCTCGCAACACGTTGCCACCTGGGATCTCTCTGGGACTTTAGGATTCTTGCGGTGTCAAACTTTGCCTGGTCCACCATCCCTGGATCAAGCCCATATTGTTTTACGTAGCCCCTTTCATATACACTGGCGGCCCTTTCGTAACTGATACGTGCATTATCCAGCTCGCCGTACTTTTCGTACATGACTCCCATTATGTAATGCATGAAGGCATTGTCTCTGAAGGTCAGCTCCCTTGGATTGATAACCTCACCATTGAGCTTAGCATATATTGACATGATCTGATTGAGAAGCTTTGCCTTTTCCTCTTCTGCTTCTTCATAGGAACCAGCCTGAAACACCCGTTCATCTAGAAGGATCTGTGCTCTGCGTCCTTCTATGCGGACAGCATCCAGCAGCTGATTTTTTTCTTCTCTGCTGAGATCTCCCTGTGCAAGAAAGATGTAATTCAGCATTTTATAATAGTGGATATAGGTTTTTTCAAAAACCTCACTTTTATAGGTCAGCATTCCAGCATTGGTGCTGGCACGTGTCATCAGTTCCCGGACTGAAGTGCCAAACAATCCTTCTGATAGCTGATAAGCCTGTTCCAGAAGACGGTTACTTTCACTGTAATCTCCAAGCTCATGCCTGATGACACCAAGCTCCATATAGCGCAGAAGATTATTGCGATCAGCCTCCAGAACTTCCTGCATTTTCTGTTCGGCTGTGGGGAAATCTCCGTCCCGGAAAGCTGCCGTTGCCTGATCAATTTGTTTGGAGTAACTGGCACAGCCACCCATAACGACGATAAGGCATATGGTGAAGAAAAATTTTAAAAGAAAATTTGTGGCCTGCATGTTTTTCATGGAGACTTCCTTAAAAAATGTGTGTCGTGTGCTGTGTCTGTTTTTCCACAAAAGCCTGAAGCTTTAAATGTTTTGAAAAAGTCCCGCAGCAAGGATATCGGCAAGTTTACGGGCCATATCTTCAACGGCTTTGTTTGATGCAATGGCTGCATCACTGGAAGAGGATCTCCCTGATTCCTGCAGGGCATAGAGAATTCTTCCCTGGGGATTTTTTACCTGTCCCCTGGCCTGACTGACCACATGGTGAAGCTGGTTGCGCTGTACAGGAGTCATGGTAATGGAAAGGGAAATGAGAAGGTCAGGATTCTGATCATGGATGTTAAATCCCATGCTGGTAAGTGTTTGCGCCAGAATGCCTTTCATTTGTATGGCATCGTCGTTTTCCGGTTCCAGACGTATGGTGAGGCTGGCAAGGAGATCCTGAATTTCTGTCTGCAATGCATCAACCTGCCTGCTGTTTTTCCGCTCACTTATTTTCTGGCCTGCGGAGAGAAAGTTGAGCTGATGTATAAGGTGACGGCGTTCTTCCAGTTCTTTGAGGCTGGGAAAGATATGGCGGATGCGGCTGAGGGTAGTGCCGCTGCCTGTACCTCGCTGAAGGAGTTTATCCTCTATATCTTCCAGGGCAAAAATCAGTTCACTTTCCGTTTTTGCCCGGTTCATGCGTGCCAGAGCCCATACTTCAGTTTCAGAAGGATTGACCCATGTTTCGGTAATTTCCATGCCGGTCATTTCTATTTCTTCAACTCTGGAGCTGGTCTGCTGCTGTACAATTTTCTGGATGCTGGTAAAGCGGCTTTCATCTCCTTCGGCACGGACACTGGTCTGCATATCGCCACTGACCGTTACACGTAGTTGGGATAAAAGATCCACCCGGGCGGATTCATGGGCCCTCTGTATGGCGGTACGGGTATTGCCATAGGTTTCGACACTGCCAACACCAAAGATATAGCCTGCATGACGGGGGGGGGCCGTTGTCCATCCCGGTCTGGAATTTTCTGAACTCTGACTGGTTTTTACGCCAGTGCCGGATCCCATACAGGCGCTGAAAAGAAAAATTACAGAAATGAGTAAGAAAATATTTTTGTGTCTGAACATTTCAGGATCTCCTTTTTGGGATCTTTCCAGAGGCTCCGTATCCGCTGCAGGCTTGATTGATTAAAAACGAAGGCGGCTTTTCTGTTGGAATTTTTGAATTTTTTTCTGCCCTGTCCAGACCTCACGGTTGGTGGTCATGTCTATAAGGGTAAGGTCTATCTGGTAGCTGGTGACACGGCGACCATCCAGCTGGTCCACAAAGGAATCAATGGAGCCTGACAGGGCAAAGTTGGCACCGGTTTCCTGGGCAAGGGCTGCTGCGGTTTCAGGCGTTGCCTGAAATTCCTGATCCAGTCTTTCATCCCGGATAGCTGAGCGTGTATCTCCACCTGCCACAAAGTCAACCCTCCCGGAACGTATCATGGCCCTGCGGAGGTCATTTACAAAGGTATCCACTGCGATATGTTCGTGGGAACGGTTGCGTATTCCCATTACAAGGACCGTAGGCTGGGGATTTCTTGGATTGCTGCTCTGCCAGCGGGATATCCAGGGAAAGGAGAGCATGTCATTGATCATTTCTTCAGAGACCATGCGTGAGTCTGTTGCGTTCCAGCGGTCCGTAAGGGCAACTTCTTCCGTTGCATCCAGTCTTTGGACGGTTGTTCCGGCACAGCCTGTTAAAATTAGTACCCATGCGGTAAAAATACACAGAAAGAGTATGTGTTTCTGGAACATGGTAACCTCCTTGATTTTAGGATTATAGTGTTAAATTAAATAAGCTTTTTTTCCAAGTATTTCAGTATCAGAACCTGATAATTGAAAATGTTTT
This sequence comes from Desulfobotulus mexicanus, assembly GCF_006175995.1. NCBI lineage: Bacteria > Pseudomonadati > Thermodesulfobacteriota > Desulfobacteria > Desulfobacterales > Desulfobacteraceae > Desulfobotulus > Desulfobotulus mexicanus. Next base: position 107,266 of record NZ_VDMB01000003.1, on the reverse strand, counting down.
ACTGATAAAGCAATGGAAAAAATATTTTATGCATTATTGGTTTTTTAAATTTGTAAATTATCATCGTTTAAAAGTCAATTCGCATCAGTTTTTTTTTTGTATTTTACAATAACAGGTACATTGCTTTGCCTGGTTTTTATCCTTGACTCAAATTCAGAAAAAACAGTATTATTTTAATATTGTATATTTAAAAAAGTATGAAGGACGTTTTAAAATTCTGTAGCCGCAGAAAGGGGTGTTTTCCATCTGTGCCTTTTACGCGGTTTTTTAATGATACCCAAGCATGGGAGGAAAACATGGCTACCCTTCATAAGCTGTTCAAGGCTGCCGTAGATTATAAGGCATCGGATATCCATGTGGCACCCGGAGAGCCTTTTATGATCCGGCGGCTGGGCAAATTGCAGAAATTGAAAGCTTCACCGCTTACGGCACAGCAGAGCAGCAGTATTATTTTTGAGGTGTTGAACGGAGAACAGCAGGCGAAGCTTGAGGCAGAGCAGCAGCTGGATTTTGCCCTTGATGTGGAAAATCTTGGCCGTTTCCGGGGAAGTGCGATGTATCATAATAATGGAATTTCTGCAGCGTTTCGGGTTATTCCGCCTGAAATCCCCAGTCTGGACTCTCTGGGTATGCCCGATATAGTAAAAAAGGTGCTGGATAACCATCAGGGGCTTATCCTTGTTACAGGGGCCACAGGTCATGGTAAATCCACCACACTGGCTGCCATGGTGGATTACATCAACAGTACCCGAAGTCATCACATTCTCACGGTGGAAGATCCCATTGAATTTATTTATCCCATTAAAAAAAGTGTGGTCAACCAGCGTGAGCTGGCCCGGGATACGGGAAGTTATGCTAACGCCCTGAAAGGGGCGCTGCGTCAGGACCCGGACGTTATTGTGATAGGTGAACTCAGGGATCTGGAGACCATTTCTCTTGCTATATCTGCATCGGAAACAGGCCATCTGGTTATAGGTACCCTTTCCACTTCCAGTGCGGCCAAAACCATTGACAGGATCATTGATTCCTATCCACCCAATGAGCAGAGTCAGATTCGGGCCACCTTAAGTGAATCTTTCAAGGCAGTTATCACCCAGCGGCTGATTCCGGCCAAGGATGGGAAATCCATGGTGATGGCCCTGGAAATTCTTATCGGAACCCTCCCCCTGACAAATCTGATCAAAGATGCCAAAACCTTTCAGATTCCATCCATCATGCAGACGGGCAGATCCGTTGGAATGATGATTATGGATGATTCCATCATGGCTCTGCTCAATGCCGGAAAAATCACAGCCGCTGAAGCCTGTGCCAATGCCCTTAATCCTGGTAGATTTCAACCCTTAGCGGACAGGGAGAATGCCAATGGCGATCATTGATGCCTATTTTAAGAAAATGAAGGAGCGGGGTGGCAGCGATCTTCATATGAGCGTTGGTTTTCCGCCTCTGATTCGCTTTCGCGGAGAACTGCTGCCCCTTGATGAGCCTGTTTTGACTCCAGAATCCAACCGAAGGATTCTTACGGAAATCATGCCACCGGATAAGCTCGCCCATCTGGATGAAACCCTGGATTGTGACATGGCCTATGCTCTGGAAGATGTTGGCAGGTTCCGGTGTAATTTCTTTTTTCAGAATCGGGGCATCGGTGGGGTTTTTCGTATCATTCCTACGGAGATCATGACCCTGGAGCAGCTGAATCTGCCACCTGTAATGCGTAGCATTGCAGAGTTTCGTAAAGGTCTGGTACTGGTCACGGGGCCTACGGGAAGTGGTAAATCCACAACACTGGCTGCAATAATAGATTATATAAACAACACCCGTGATGCCCATATTATTACCATTGAAGATCCTCTGGAGTTTGTACATCCCAATAAAAAATGTCTTTTCACCCAGCGTGAGATAGGTACCCATGCCAGAAGCTTTGCCGATGCCCTGCGGGTGGCAAGCCGTGAAAATCCCGATGTGATTCTTGTGGGGGAGATGCGGGATCTGGAGACCATTTCTCTGGCACTGACCTGTGTGGAACTGGGGATTCTTGTGTTCGGGACCCTGCATACCAACAGTGCGGCCAAGACCATTGACAGGATCATCAATGCCTTTCCCTCGGATCAGCAGGCCCAGACCCGTACCATGCTGGCCGATGCCTTAAGTGCCGTGGTGGCCCAGCAGCTTCTGAAAACCAGAGACGGGAAGGGCCGCTGTGCTGCCAATGAGGTACTTCTGGGTTCGCCAGCTTTGGCCAGCATCATCCGGGACGGTAAAATTGCCCAGATCAGTTCCATTATCCAGACGGGCAGCACAAGGGGAATGCAGACCATGGATCAGCATTTGGCCCAGATGGTCAAGGATAAGCGTATTACAAGGGAAGCTGCCTATGAAAAGGCCATAGATAAAAAGCTCTTTGCATCCAGGGAAGAGGACGAAGACCTTTAAATTGAAACAGTTGAAATGTTTATTTATTAAAAGCCATATCCCTTAGGAAAAGGGCAATCTGTGGAAAGGCAACGATGAGAACACCCACAAGAATCAGAATGAAAATAAAGGGAGGGGTTCCCCGGATGACTTCCCAGTAGGGGCGTTTAAAGATGGCTATGGCTGTAAAAATATCGCAGCCAAAGGGTGGTGTGGCAGATCCTATGGCAACCATAAGGGTAATGAGAACACCCACCAGTACGGGGTCAAGCCCTGCATTGGCAACAGCAGGAGAAAAAATGGGTGTCAGAATAAGGATCACCACAATGGGATCCACAAACATGCAGGCAATGAAAAAAGCAAGGGCAATGGCAAACATGACCATATGGGGTCCGGCTTCGTTCACACCGATATTTGCCAGCAGGGTTTGGGGTATGTGGGCAAAGGATAAAATCCATGAGAAACCGTTCCCTACGGCTACCAGAATAAATACTACAGCTGTGATCAGTCCCGTTGATTTTGCTATCTTAAAAAGATCCGGCAGAAAAAGTGTGCGGAAAATAAGAAACTCCAGAATGATTGCGTAGAGAACACAGACAGCAGCCGCTTCCGTAGGGCTGAAAATACCGCCGTAGATACCACCGACAATAATAAAGGGAAATCCTAAGGGCCACAGGGCTTCTTTTACGGCAAGTCCCCGTTCTTTCCAGGTGGATCTGGGTTCTGTGGGGACTTTTTTGATGATTGCGTAAATCATACAGTATACTGAAAAAAGAAGGAGAATCAGAAGGCCTGGGCCTATGCCGGCAATGAAAAGTTCTCCAATGGAAGTTCCTGATATGATACCGTAAAGAATCAGGCCGATGCTGGGGGGAATGAGAAAAGCAATGTCACTGGAGTTGATTATGAGGGCCAGTGTGAAGGAATCTTTGTAGCCTGCTTCCAGCATTCTGGGGCGCAGGGGGGAGCCGATGGCCACAACGGTAGCCTGGGTGGAGCCGGAAACAGCACCAAAAAGCGTGCATGAGGCTGCTGTGCTGACGGCCAGTCCGCCCTTGATATGTCCGATAAAGGCCATGACCAGATTCACAAGGCGCTCTGATGATTGCCCCCTTGTCATGATTTCCGCAGCAAAAATAAACATGGGTACGGCAATGAGGGCCGTAGGTCTGATACCTCCCATGAGCTGCTGTATGAGGATATTCATCTGGGAAAAACCATCAAAGGTCATATAAAAGCCTGCAATGGCACCAACAATGAGGGGAATCATCATTGGAAAACCCAGAATCAGTAGTACAACCATGATGGTCAGCATAATGGCTGTCATGGATATTTCCTTTCAGGCTTCAGCTCTGAAGAATTGTGCTGTTGTTTTTATTGAGAATCAGTATCTGTGTAGCAGTCTTCTACGTTCACAGCCAGATAGGCTTTTTTCGAAACGGCATTTTTCAGGGCTGTCAGTGCATACTGAATACCTGTGATGGTAAAACCCAAGGGTACCCACAGATAAATAAAGTAGAGGGGAAAGCCCATGGTGGGCAGCACTCTTCCCGTATTGTAGACACTGGAAATATAGCCAATGGAAAAATAAGCCAGAAAAAACATGACGGAAGATGTGAATGAAGCAATGAAAATCATCAGTATTCTGCGCAGATTGACGGGCAGAATATCGTAAAATGCGGACATGCGTATATGGCGGCCATGGCGGGCTGCATAACCGATGCCTGCAAAGGTAATCATAACAATGAGAATGCGGTTAACTTCTTCGGAGAAGAAAAGGCTTTCTCCGAAGAAAAAACGGCCAATGACATTGGATACGGTATTGAGAACCATCAGAAGCACACTGGTACCCAGAATAAAGGCTTCAATATGGTTCATCCAGCGGTCAATCTGCCCGGGTATTCCCGAAAGACCCGGTTTTTCTTTTTTTTTAGCCATATGTAATGTCCCTGTGGGAGATGGGAGAAAATTAAGCCCCCGTTCCTGTGTCAGACGGCATGGTGAAACAAGGTGGTGTTCAAGAAAAAAAACATGATCCCTGTTGTCAGGGGCACCCTTAAGGGGTGCCCGCCGCTTGCAGGCACAAGACCTGGGTTTAAACCTCTCCAGCCATCACATTTTCCAGATCTTTTTTGAACTGATCCAGAAGCTTTTCGCCACGCTCTCCGGTCATTTCAATGAAACGCTTTTCCACCTGCTCAGCCCTGTCCCTGAAAACCTGCCGCTCTTCTGCAGTCAGTCTTGTCACTGTGACATCTTTTTTTGCTTCCAGGATTTTTTCCAGCATGGCATCGCCAAGTCCTGGAATATATTCTGTGATGTAGTCAAAGGCATAGGCTGCTGCATTGCGGATCAGCTGCTGATCTTCTTCGGACAGTCCGTTGAAGAAATTCTGGTTGGCCATAAGTGCCGTTGTAAACCAGCCATGGCCTGTGAAGGTCAGGTTAGGTGATACCTCGTACAGGCCACCGGACTGAATCCAGAAGATGGGATTTTCCTGGCCCTGAATGATGTTGGTCTGCAGTGCTCCGTATACTTCTCCCCAGGGCAGAGGAGTGGGGGTGGCACCAAAGGCCCGGTAGGTTTCAGCCAGCAGGGGGTTGGTCATGGTGCGGATGTTTTTTCCCCGAAAATCTTCAGGCGAACGTACGGGGGTGTCTGCCGTGACCACCATTTCACCTTCCGGATACATGGAAAGCAGCTCCAGGCCCTGTTCGGCATAAAGCTCAGAAAACATCTCATTGATGGCTACACTGGTGCGGAAGAAACGGATGACATCCTCATCTCCTGTGGGCATCAGGTAGGGGATGAAAAAAATCTGGGCTTCGGGAATAAGGGAGCCGGTGAATCCCGGAGACTGATTGACAAAGTTCAGAATACCCGCCTGGGTCTGTTCCATGATGTCATCGGATTCACCCAGTTCACCAAAACGGAAAATCTGAAGGGTATGATTGGAGTTCTGTTCAATATATTCTTTGAATTTATGGGCATAGACATCCTGAACATCTCCTTCAAATTCCTCATGGGCGTAGCGCCATGTGGCACCTTTTTTTTCTTCTGCTTCCGGTGCTTCATTGCTGCTTTTACAACTGAAAATTGTAAGGGATAATGCGGCAATGAGGATCAGTCCTGTTAATTTTTTAAAAGTCATGCGGATTCTCCTGATTTTGTATGTAACGGTATCATCGTTACAAGGTTATTGACAGATATCCTTGCATAACCAAAAAGTATAGCACACAATTGAAAAGCAGTAAAACGTTTCCCTTTTTTTCTGTGCACTGGCAATGGTCATACCTGTCAAACAGGTGCATGGCCAGTGTGCATTACATTAAAATAAAACTGACTTGATTGCAGTGTTGTAGTTTTAGAGTAACTGTTCAGCACAATTAATTAGGTGCATAGACAAGCGGACCATTTGTTCGTGACGCAATCTTATTCGGAAGCTTCTTGTCCTGTGCGGAAGCGGCAAAAACTCCCCGCCACAGGCAGGATAAGCTTTTTGATTACCATGGCAGGCTTAAGCACGCTGCCTTTTGGCGGCTCAGACAGTTTGCCGCTTCTTTCGCACAGGCCTGCAAAGCTCTGATCCGAAACGATTGCAATGTCACTCACAAACAGCCCGATTGTCTTTTGCTGGAACCAGTGCTTTGAAATTAATGGATAATCTTGCATAAAAAAATGTGCTGAATAATTACGTTTTAGATAAAGATTTCCAGTTATTTTTTTGTCAGCTAATTTGTCCTTCCAGTCGCCCGTCTTCCCGGATTTTAGTCACTGTAACGGGAATTATCTGGTGCAGAAGACTGTCCGGCCCTTCCATCAGCAGGGTCTGATAATTTCCTGTCAGGCCCTTCAGCCACCCGGTGATTCTGTCCCTGCGTCGTTCAAAAATGACTTCAATGGTGCTGCCCACAAGGTTTTGGGCAAAAAGCAGGCGTTTGTTTTCTCCGGTTTTTCTCAGAAGAGAGCTGCGTTCTTTGGAAATTTCCACTGGAACAGGATGGGGAAAGTCCGCAGCCGGTGTTCCCGGTCTGGGGGAAAAGGGGAAAACATGGAGATAGGTTAAGGGAAGGCTTTCTACCAGTTTCAGGCTTTTTTTAAAAAGGGTCTCTGTTTCACCGGGAAATCCCGTAAGAATATCCGTGCCAATGGCTGCATGGGGCAGTTTATTTCGTATGGCATGGATGCGTTCAGCAAAAAAAGAGCTGTCATAGGGTCTTCCCATGGCCTTGAGAATGGCATCAGCGCCGCTTTGCAGGGGAATATGCAGATGGGGAGCAATTTTGGGATTTTCCGCTAGAAGGGAAATCAGGTTGTCTGTAAGCTCCATGGGTTCCAGAGAGCCAAGGCGCAGCCGCGGACAGGATGGTTCCTCCAGCAGCAGATGCAAAAGATCCTCAAATCTGAGTGCAGGATTGAGATCAGCCCCATACATACCCACATGAATTCCTGTTAGAACGATTTCCTTATAGCCGGCTTTGGTAAGGGTCTTTACCTTTTCAAGTACGCTTTCAGGATTCAGGCTCCTGCTGCGCCCCCTTGCATAGGGTACGATGCAGTAGGTGCAGAAGGAATTGCATCCGTCCTGAATTTTTAAAAAGGCACGGGAACGGCCCGTGTCCCGTGCGGGTGCCGGGATGTCCATGAAAAGAGTTTCCTGGCATGGCTCTGCATTCGGGGAAGAAGGCCAGACAGGAAAAGCTCCGTTTTTATGTTTTTCCAGTAGTTCCGGGATTCTGTGTTTATCCTTGTGGGGGATGACATGATCCACGCCTTCCATGGCTGAAATAAGATTGCCTTCCACCTGGGCGCAGCAACCAGTCACAATGAGAAGGGCTTTTGGATTATGTTCTGCCAGACGCCGGATCTGTTGTCTGGAATGGCTGGCTGCCTTCCCTGTGACGGTGCAGGTGTTGAGAATGACAACTTCAGCATCACGGATTTTAAGGGTTTTATGCCAGCCTCTGCCTTCCAGGCAGGCGGCAATGGCATCGGATTCGTGCTGATTGACCTTGCAGCCCAGGGTCGTGATAAAAAAAGGGGTCATGATGTACTTTCGTTCTCAGAACAGGGATTTTATATTTTTTCCTGAATGAAACCGCCGCCCAGTACCCTGTCCTTATGGTAGAACACTGCCCCTTGTCCCGGAGTGATGGCAGCCTGTGGAGCTGTAAAATGGACAGAGGCCCGGCTGTTGCCCTCAGGAATCAATGTTGCCGGTACATCCTGATGGCGGTACCTTATTTTGACGGTGATCTGAAGGGCAGCAGAAGGAAGGGGCATGAGCCAGTTTATATTATTTACACAGCAGCCCGATGCCATCATTTCTTCCCGAAAACCAACTACAAGATGATTATGGGCCGTATCCAGTGCCAGTACATGATAAGGTGCAGGACCGGGACAGTCCAGCCCACGGCGCTGGCCGATGGTATAGCGGTGCAGGCCCCTGTGGCGTCCAATGACTTTTCCGTCAGTGGTAACAATGGGTCCGGGGAGCGGTTTTATATTCCCTGTTGTTTCAAGAAAATCTGCATATCCTCCATCCGGAAGAAAGCAGATATCTTGGCTTTCCTTTTCAGACAGAGGTTCCAGTTTGAAGATATGGGCTTTCTGCCGCACTTCTTCCTTGGTAAAACTGCCCAGGGGAAAGAGAATATTGTCAAGGCGGTAACGGGGAACCCGTGAAAGAAAATAAGACTGGTCCTTTATCTTGTCCCGTCCCCTGAAAAGACCGGCAAGTCCGTCTTCTGTAGGAAGGATACGGGCATAATGACCTGTAGCCACGGCCATGCAATCCATTTTTTCTGCCACACTCATGAGGGAGCCGAATTTGATGGCAGGATTGCAGATAAGGCAGGGGTTGGGAGTGCGTCCAGCCCTGTATTCTTCTACAAAGTTATCGATGACATGGTTCTGGAAGTCTTTGGAAAAATCCACAATCTCAATCCGGCATCCAAGCCTTTTGCCCAGTTCCTCCATGTCTTTTTCCGGCTTTTTTTTCTGAAAGCCCGTGAGAAAGTGAACGGCACGGATTTTATGTCCTTCTTCCTGAAGAATCCGGGCCGTCACCAGAGAATCTATGCCGCCGCTGACGGCCACCAGAATGTGGCTCATTCAAAAAATTTTTCTGTTTTGGTGGCTGTCACACACATGGCTTTGGTGGGACAGGTAGGCACACAGAGTTCACAGACACTGCATTTTTCCTGATCAAAGACAACGGCCATGTCCGGCCTGTGAACATAAAGGGCGGCCGTAGGACATACGGCGGTGCAGGCGCCACAGTGGGTACATCGGGATTCATCCCTTGTGATTTCCTGTCCGGCATTCTGTACATCAATGCCTTCACTTTCCAGATAGGCAAGACCTTTTCTGAAATTCTCTCTGCTGCCGGAGAGCTCCAGAACCATGAGACCTTCTTTGCGGGGAAGGATCTGGGCATGGAGAATATTGAAGGTCAGTTCAAAGTTACGGGCAAGATTGCAGACCAGTGGTTTCTGGCTGGCTTCTGCAGGAAATCTTAAAATCAGAATTTTGGATTGCAAAGCAGTCTCCTTTTTCGGGTCACTAAGTCAGGCAGGAAAAGTTATTCTGGAGTGGGTGGCTTGTCAAGTAAGGCTTTGTTTTCTGCATATTTTGATGGACTCTTTCTTGACAAAAATGACGGGTTTACCTAATCTCTACAATTTAAAAAAGCAATATTTTTCGTAATCGTTCAGCATAGTTTATTCTGAAATTCCAATGCTGCAATTGCAACAGCTTCGTACTGTTGCAAGGTACCATGGCTGTTTGCAAGTGACATTGCAATCGTTTCGGATCAGGGCAAGAAGCTCCCGAATCCGGCACTCAAGATCCCTAAGCACTTTTGCTCCCGTAAAGGGCTTAAGCCTTTCAGCTTGAGTGCCGGATTGCGTCACAGGCAAAGAGCCTGGGTGTCTGTGCATCTGTCTGGCAGTTATGGTACTTGGAAAATGAAGCTGAACAGTCACTGATTTTTTTTCGATATGTATGAAAAAAGGAGGCCTGTGTGGATCAGGGGAAAAAAAACATTCGTTTTGATAATCAGGTTGTGTTGATAACCGGAGCCGGTGGCGGGCTTGGCCGGGCCTATGCCCTGGAGTTTGCAAGGCGCGGGGCAAAGCTTGTGGTGAACGATATAGGAGCTGCCAGAGACGGGGCAGGTAATTCCGAAGGACCGGCTGCTCTGGTTGTGGAAGAAATCCTTGCCATGGGTGGCGAGGCCATTGCAAATATGGATTCCGTTGCAGATCCCGATGGCGGAGAGGCCATGGTGGCTGCGGCCGTGGGAGAATTCGGACGTCTGGATGTTCTGGTGAACAATGCAGGTAATCTCAGGGATGTGAGCCTTGTAAAAATGCAGCCCCAGGACTGGAATGCCGTTCTTGATGTGCACCTCAAAGGGGCCTTCTGTGTCACGGCACCGGCATTGCGTATCATGAAAAAACAGAATTACGGACGGATTCTTTTTACCACATCCGCAGCAGGTCTTTACGGAAACTTTGGTCAGTCCCACTATGCGGCTGCAAAAATGGGGCTGGTGGGAATGATGCAGTCTGTCTGCATTGAGGGCAGAAAAAATAATATACAGACCAATGCCATTGCCCCCCTTGCTGCATCCCGTATGACAGAAGACCTCCTGCCTCCGGAAGTTCTTGAAAATATGGACCCTGCAACGGTAGCTCCTCTGGTTCTCTGGCTATGTTCCTCTGCCTGCGGGGAAAGCGGAAGTATTTTCAACATGGGCCTTGGCTGCCTCAACCGGGTACAGCTGGTGACGGGCCGGGGTGTCCGCTTTGATCCCAAAAAGGCCATGGCACCCGAGGAATTTGAAAAAATGTGGCCTGAGGTGCTTTCCATGGAGGGAGCTCAAGCATATTCCGACATGAACGCTTTTATTCTAGGGCTTTTTTCATGACCACAACCCATGATCCCAGGAAAACATGAATCGTTTTGCCTTTCTTTCCACAACCTTTGCCTTAAAACGCCTTTACCGGCTTTCCAATGCCAGAACCCTTATCAGCGGCGAGGAGAACATACCGGACGGGCCGGTGATTTTTACGGTAAATCACTTTACCCGTATCGAGACTTTGTTTCTTCCTTATCATCTGGAAGAAATTACGGGCAGCCCCATCTGGTCCTTAGCTCACCATGCCTTGTTTACAGGTGCCATGGCTGGATTTCTGGAAAAGGGCGGGGCTGTTTCCACTGCAGCACCGGACAGGGACAGTCTTATCATAAAAAGCCTTATTCTGGATGAAGCCCGCTGGATTATTTTCCCCGAAGGCAGCATGGTTAAAAGTAAGAAGGTGGTTTCTGATGATGGCTTTATTGTGGACAATGGGGAAGAAAAAAAACGTCCCAGAACAGGCGCTGCCAACCTTGCCCTGCGTGCGGAGTTTTATCGAAGAAGAATCCTGCATCACAGGACGGAGGAGGGCAGGGAAGCTGCCATGGAAGTCTGTCGGCCCTTTGAGGTGGAAAATCCTGAAGAGGTAACGGAGAAGGCTGTACACATTGTCCCGGTAAACATCACCTATTATCCCCTGCGGGTCAGGGAGAATGCCCTGAACCGTCTGGCAGCCTTTCTGGTGGATGCTCTGCCCCAGAGGGTCAGTGAGGAGCTTATGACCGAAGGCAGTATGCTCCTCGATGGGGTGGATGTGGATATCCGCTTTGGCCGCCCCCTGGAGGCGGGGGCTTATCTTAAGCATCACGCCATTGTTTCAGACATCCATTCTCCATGCCCCTTTGGTCCCGATGACCCCATTGCCTCCCTTGACGCCCTGAGGCAGGCAGCACAGAAACTGATGCAGGATTACATGGCTGCCATTTATGCCATGACCACGGTTAACCCGGATCATCTGTTTGCAAGCATTCTCAGGGAAATGCCCGGAGATCTAATTGATCCTGAAGATCTGTGTCGCAGGGTCTATCTTGCAGCGACCCTCAGGCTTGACAGCCAGCGGCTTTATCTGCACAGAAGCCTTGAGTACAGTCAGATTCATCTGATTACCGATGACCGTTTCGGAAGATGTGAGGATTTTTTCCGTTATGCCCAGGACACGGGCGTTCTTCTCCCTGCGGAAAACGGATTTTTCAGGCGAAACAGTGCCAGGCTTACAGCAGACTATGATTTCCATGATATCCGTGTTGCCAATCCCATAGCTGTGATGGCAAATGAGATTGAGCCCCTTGCTCTGTTGCGGCCCCATTTAACCCGCCTTGCAAGGGAAACGTCCTTTCACATAAAAAGACGGCTTGTGGCCCATTTGCTGGAAAAGGGGGTGCGGAGTTTTGAAGAAGCCCGCAGTCGCTATGGTTTTCAGCATGAATTTATGGATAAGGATTCAGGCCGGCCTTTTTTTCTGGAGGGTATGGCTGGTAGAGCTGGCGTTCTGCTGATCCATGGCTACCTTTCTCTACCTGCCCGAATGCGGGCTTTGGGGAATAGTCTTCAGAAAAAAGGATTTTGGGTGTATGGCCTGCGTCTGCCGGGCCATGGCACTTCACCGGAGGATCTGGGAAAATCAAAGGCTGTCCAGTGGGAAGATGCAGTTCTGGAAGGATATGCCCTGCTGCATGTACTATGTGGAAAAGTAGCTGCTGTGGGGATTTCTCTGGGGGGTTTTCTTGCAAGCCTTCTTGCCATACGCATTCCCGGCCTGAAGGCCCTGTGTCTGGTGGGTGTACCTTCCAGAATACAGGAATACAGACTTTGTGATGAACCCGGATCGGCTGTATGGGATCGTATTTTTTCCCGCATCAGGACCGGGAAAAAGGAAAAAATACGTATTCCTTGTGCCCTTGAGACATCCGGTATGGGATACAGGGAGCACTCGGAGCCTGTTTTCAGGGAAATGGCCCTGCTTGGGGAAAAGGTCAGAACAGGGATTCCCCTGATCCGTGTTCCCTGCATGGTGCTGCAGAGCCGTAAGGATCCTCTGGTAGTACCGGAAGCGGCTTTGGAAATCTTTAAGCGCCTTGAAACAGCACACAAGGAGCTTTACCTTACCGATTCAGACTTCCACGATATTCTGGCTGAAGACGGAGGGCAGAGAATATATGATCTGATATCCGGCTTCCTGACGGAATTGGAAAGCTGATCGTTTTTTTAAGGGTTTGAAGGAAATTCTGTTTTCTTCCTTGACCCTGTGCAAAAAATTCCGTAAAGACTCCATGAAATGCCGAAGTGGTGGAATTGGCAGACACGCCAGACTTAGGATCTGGTGCCTTGCGGCGTGGGAGTTCGAGTCTCCCCTTCGGTACCATAAAAAAGAAGTAACAGGCCTGCTTTTATGCCGCAGGCCATTTTTATTTGAGGGGGTTGTTTCGGAGTGCGTTTTCTAATGCTGGAAGCATACTACGGCGGTTCCCACAAGGCTTTTATGGATGGTCTTTGTCAATACCTTCCCCATATCACAGAACTTAAAACACTTCCGGCAAGGCACTGGAAGTGGCGCATGCGTTCTGCCGCCCTTCTTTTTTTAAAAGATATTATAAAGATTGAAGCTTATGATGCAGTCATCACCACCAACATGATGAGTGTATCGGATTTCAAGGCCCTTGCCGGTCCTCTCTGTCCCCCTGTTTTTCTTTATTTTCATGAAAATCAGTTTGATTATCCCCCTTCTCCCAACAGCCATATAGATCTGCAGCCTGCCATGACTGACCTGACCTCTGCTTTGGTTGCTGATTTTGTTGCCTTTAATTCAGAATCCCACAAAAATCGTTTTTTAAGCACTGCCGAAAATATTTTTCGCCGTTTTCCAAAGCCGGGTATTTTATGGACCCTGGATGAAATTCGAGAGAAAAGTGTGGTGCTCTATCCTGGCTGTGATCTGGTGGATTTTTCTTTTGAAGGGAAAAGTTTTTCAGAAAGCCCCAGATCCATTGTATGGAATCACAGGTGGGAGCATGATAAAAATCCTTCGGGTTTTTTTGATGCACTTTCTGAAATTAAAGAAAAAAGAATTCCTTTTCAGCTCATGCTGCTGGGGGCAAGGCATTCAAAAATTCCTGCGGTTTTTGTTAAAGCCATGGAAAAGTTCAAAGATCATATTATTTGTTCGGATTATCCTTCAAAAAAAGAAGATTATGCCCGTCTGCTTTCAAAAGCACATATCTGTGTAAGCACGGCGGATCAGGAAAATTTCGGCATGGCTGTGGCCGAAGCCATGGCTGCGGGCTGTCTTCCGCTGCTTCCGGCAAGGCTTTCCTATCCTGAGCTTTTGCCTGATGATCTTCATTCCACACTCCTCTATAAAAACAGTGAAGAGCTGGTCTCGCAGCTGGAATGGCTTTTAAGCTGCCCGGAAAAGGAACTTGAAAAATTTAAAAGGCTTACTTCCTGGATTCAGCGTTTTGACTGGAAAGAGAGCATTTCTCCCTTTATACAGGCTCTGGAGGCTTTGGTGCATGGGAAGCATTTGAATCCTTAAGGCTATAGGCAAAAAGAAAATCTTTTTCTGATTACTGTTTTGATGTAGCCACAGTTTTATGGTTCTTGCCATACCACAATCTTGCTCAGAAATGATAAGGAAATAACCCTGGAACGAGGAGGATGTCTTGAGTCAGTCCGTGACGGTTCACGCAACAATTGATGTAAGCCCTGAGACCCTTGCCTCTGTGGTGAAAAACGCCAAAAGGCTTGCCGGTGAAAAGGGGAAGAAGGCAGATCCTGCAGAAACCCTGAATCAGATGATCAGTCTTTTTCTGGAAAAGAATGATTTTGAAAGTTTTGTGGATGATCCTGCAAATTATTCCTGAGAGCCGCTGCCGGTCCCTTCCCTTGGTTGGCTTGGGAGGGACCGGCTGAACAGAGGTGGTACTCAGAAAGTTTTTTGTTCAGCTTTCTTTCTGCTTTTTATGTCTCTGTCTTTCATGGAAATCCAGATGGGTTTTGCGAAGACGGATGCTCAAAGGAGTAACCTCCACCAGCTCGTCTTCTGCGATAAACTGCAGGGCTGCTTCCAGGCTCATGGGTCTTACGGGTTTTAAGAGGACGTTGTCGTCTTTGCCGGATGCCCGCATGTTGGTGAGCTTTTTTTCCTTGCATGGATTGACGTCAAGGTCATTGTTTTTGGCATGGGCTCCGATGATCATTCCCTTGTAAACCGGTGTACCCGGTGTGACAAGCAGTTCTCCCCTTGGCTCAAGATTAAAGAGGGCATAGGGAATGGCGGTGCCGGAGCGGTCAGATACAAGGGATCCGGAAAAGCGGGATGGAAAATCTCCCCTGTAGGGTTCATAGCCTGAAAAAAGGGCATTGAGTATCCCGGTTCCACGGGTGTCCGTCAGAAATTCATCCCTGTATCCGATGAGTGCCCTGGAAGGGGCTTTAAAGTGAATTCTGACCCTGCCTGAGCCGTTGTTCACAAGGGATTCCATACGACCTTTTCTGATGGACATTTTTTCCGTTACAATTCCCATAAAGGTTTCATCACAGTCTATGTACACATCTTCCACGGGTTCTGTACGTACGCCGTTTTCTTCCCTGAAAATAACTTCAGGTCTTCCCACGCAGAGCTCAAAACCTTCCCTTCTCATGGTTTCTATGAGAATGGCCATCTGAAATTCTCCGCGTCCTTTGACAAGGAAGGTTTCCTTATCATCGGTATCTTCTATCTGAATGGCCACATTCCGCAGGGTTTCCCTGTGCAGTCTTTCCCTGATTTTCCGGGACTGGACAAGATTTCCTTCTTTTCCTGCAAGGGGAGAGTTGTTGCTGGTAAAACGCATGGCCACCGTGGGTTCATCCACACGGATTCGGGGCTGAATAAGCGGGTTATCCACAATTGTCAGGGTATCGCCGATTTCCACATCTTCATTACCGGACAATACTACAATTTCTCCGGCAAAGGTTTCCTCGGATTTTATCAGTTGAGTACCTTCATAAACCTGAATGGTGGAAAGGCGGAAAGGAATCAGAGACTGGTCTGCACAGGCCCGCACTATGGGCATGCGATTTTTCAGGCTGCCGCTCTGAATTCTTCCGATGGAAAGGCGTCCCAGATAATCGGAGTAGCCAATGTCGGAAACCAGCATGGAAAAGGGTCCGTCGGGGTTTACCTTCGGCGGGGGAATGTGGGCAAGGATGGTTTCAAAAAGAATTGTCAGGTCTTCACCGAGATTGTCCGGCTCAGGACCGGCAATACCATCCCTGCCTATGGCGTAGAGGCATGGGAATTCAATTTGTGCTTCCGTGGCTTCCAGGTCAATGAAGAGATCATATATTTCATTGAGCACTTCCTGGGGTCTGGCATCATGGCGATCCACTTTATTGATGACCACTATCACGGGAATTTCTGCTTCAAAGGTTTTTTTCAGTACAAAGCGGGTCTGGGGAAGGGGGCCTTCGGCGGCATCCACCAGAAGGATGGCACCATCCACCATGGAAAGGGCGCGCTCCACTTCAGCACCAAAATCAGCATGGCCGGGTGTGTCAAGAATATTAATTTTTGTTGTTCCGTAACGGACAGAGCAGTTTTTGGCGGCAATGGTTATGCCCCTCTCCCTTTCAATATCCATACTGTCCATGATACGCTCAGCAACTTCCTGATCAGGACGAAAAACTCCACTTTGACGGAACATGGTGTCCACAAGGGTGGTTTTACCATGGTCAACATGGGCAATGATGGCAATGTTTCGCAGATTTAATGATTCAAATGACATGGGATTCCTGAAAGCCTCCCCGCCCGGGCGGGTATTGAAGGTATAAAAAAATATTAAAAAACAGACACAGAACAGCAAAACCGCTATTTATAACTGAAAAAATATGGAATTGACAATTGCTAATTTTATCATGTATTCTTTTTCCATCCATTATGCTTTTGTGTCAGCATCGTATGTCTTTTTTCTTACTCTGTTCGAATGACCATGAATTGATTCGGTGTCATCTTTATCAGAATACAGAAAGTTTATGCAGATGGAAAGAAACAGCGGTCTCATATCGCTGGTCTGCATGTTTATGACCTGAGAAATCAATTTTTCCGAAAAATTTGTTGTCACTGAGGCAAGGTCTGCAGTTTCTGTGTCGGGTCACTTCGCAAAATTTGTTTCTCTTCAACAAGTCGCAGCATGGGCCTGAAGCCCTTGCCTTTAAATTTATCAGGATTTTCTTGTGGTAAGGAGAATGCCATGAACGATTTTTTAAAGAACCTTCGGTCCAGCCAGAAAGAGCGAAGTCATGGGTCAGGGAGAAGCTCCCAGGATTCTTATGGAAATCCAGAGAAGAGGGCAGCCTATGATCGTCGATCCCAGCAGAAGAAGAGTATGGTCCAGGGCAGTGAGGATTTTTTCAAGCGTGCGGAAGAGACCCTTGCGGGTATACAGGTGCTTCTGCAGGGGATGAATGAAACCATGGGACGCCTTGCAGATGCCCGGGAGCGTAGAGCAGATGTGGAAGAAAAAAAACTTGCCCTTCTCGAAGCCTTGTTGCCCCTTACGCTGGATGCCCTGAAGTCGGTGGTGGAGGCCCCTACACCTGCGGTGAATTCTCCGGAAAATGGAGAAAAGAAAAATGGATTGTCGGGTGTGGGAAGGGATGCTCCCGTTTTAAAAAAACTATCCGGTGAAGAAAAAAAAGAGATTGTCAAAAATATACGCACTTTGCGGAAATTGGGCCACACCTATGATCAGATTGCAGAACACCTTGAAAAAAACAGGGTACCAACTTTCTCCAATAAAGGGAAATGGCATGCCCAGACCATACACAGGTTGTGCAGGATACCTTAGGTCCCGGAAAAACAGGAGTGCATTGTTTCCCAGAGTTTCCTGTCAGACTGCCTCGTTAAAAGTTTGTACATGCTGTTTCATTTAGTCCTGTCGGAAGGAAGGATTATTCATTCTGTACCATTACGTTGATAACCTGCAGAACCGCACCGATGAATTATCTGCAGGCCAATTGCTGTCCTTTTCAGATATTTTTTTAATTTGTAAGAAATCAAATTTTGTAATGGTTTATCTTGCTTGAATTTATGTTTTCCAGTCTCCAGTCTCCAGCCTGCTGCTAATCAATTAAAGAGTGGTTATCAGTTTAAAAAAGTGTGGAAAAGTATAGGGAGTGGGGCAATTATCAATTAAGTCTACAGGCCCATCACCCCCGGTCCAAGAATCCCATGGGGATCAAGGTGTCTCTTTACAGCCCGCAGCAGTTCCATATTTTCTTCACCAAGTTGTTTTACCATGAAAGGTCCCATCATCCTCCCTACACCGTGGTGGTGGGAGAGGGTGCCCCCTGCATGGAGAATACGTTCAATGATCTTCCTGTGAAAGGCCCTGTAACTGTCCAGATCTTCCATGCGGGCGATGAAGATAAAGTAGAGATTGGTGCCCTGGGGATAGAAATGGGAGGCGTGGGTCATGCAGATGGTCTGGGGCCGCGCCTTTATGAAGGCCCGCACGCTGTCATGTACCCGGTGCAGGGCCGACCAGGTCACACCCGTTTCCAGGGTATCAATAATGATACCGAAATCCAGTAGGTCTTCTCTCATGTAGGGGTCTAGGTAGCGGCCATGCTCCCACTTGTGAACCGGGTAGGAAGTGAGGCCCATGGCCCCGAATTTTTTTGCAATATTCCGCACGTTTTTCGCCACATTCCGGCTGAAACCCGCCTCCCCCTCCGCCGTACCCAGGGCGAGGCAGCGCTCCATGGGCCGGTATCCGCTAAAGCGCATGAGGCTGTCCAGCGGCCCGCCTTCCACGCCGTAGAGCTTTAGAGCCACGTCCGTTTCTTCGGCATCCGAGATGCGGAACACCGCAGGCATGCCGCACTGGGCCTGGGTGATCTCCCTTGATGCTGCCACAGCTTTTTTCCAGTCCGGAAATATGAAGGAAAAGCGTTTAGTGTTTTCCGGCATTTTACGGAAAATTTTTAGGGTTACACTGATCAGAACTCCGAAGGCCCCTTCACTTCCCTTGAAAATATCCTGAATCTTAGGCCCCGTTGCCGTTGCCGGAACGCTTTGTGTCACAATAACTCCCCTGGGAGTAATCACTTCCACGGCAAGGAGGAGGTCTGCCGCATCGCCGTAATAGGAGGAGGCCTGACCTGATCCCAGGGTGAGAATCCATCCGCCCACGGTACTGAACTCAAAGGACTGGGGAAAGTGGCCGCAGGTATAGGGCCGCAGAGCTCCGAAGCGTTTCGGGGCTTCGTTCAGGGCAGCCTCGTAGTCCGGGCCGCTGATGCCCGCCTCCACGGTGACAGCGTGGTCTTCCTCATTGAAGGAAAGCACCCGGTTCATGTGGGTGGCCATGACCAGCGTGACTCCGCCTTTTTCCATGCGGTGACCAAGGGTGACGGAAGAGCCGCCGCCGTACACGGAAAGGGGAATACGGTGTTCATGGCAGAGGGACACAATAGCCTGCACATCCCGTTTGTGGCGGGGATGCACCACAAGATCCGTGACGCCTTCTGGTCGCTGATGGCGCAGAGCAAGGGTTTCTTCTGTGGTTTTTCCCGTGCTGTAGCGGATGCGGCTGAAGGCGTCCCTTTCCACCTGCTCCGGCCCCACCGCCCTTTCCATGGCCTGAATGAAGGCTTGGGGCAGGGTGGAGGGAAGGGTTTCAGAGACCCTTTCCTCGCCCGTGAAGCGGGGGGTGAGAAAATCCCTGTCCCCAAGGCCGAAGGTCTCTTTCAGCATGGCGTGGAGTCTGGAGTTGGGGTGCTTGAAAGTGTTGGGATCGCCCCAGCGGAAGATGCTGCGGAAGCTTTTTTCAGGGGGCGGGGTGTGAATCCATGGGCTGTGGGAGGGCATGGGGGTTCCTTTCAGGGCCTTAAATGTTCAGTAAGTTATCTGGTAGCTGTTAAATCATTAAACAGGCTTACAGGTACACAGGCCATTTGTTTGTGACGCAATCTTATTCGGGAGCTTCTTGACCTGTGCTGAATCGCCAAAACTTGTCGGCAAAGGCAGGATGAACTTTTTTATTATCATAGCAAGCTCAGTACGCTGCCTTTTGTGCCGACTTCGGACAGTTGGCGATTCTTTACGCACAGGTCGGCGAAGCTCTGATCCGAAACGATTGCAATGTCACTCACAAACGGCCTGCGTACCTTAGCAGCTTTTCACTGGCTTTCCGGATACCCCGTGATATCCCGGATTTTCCGGTACAGAGGGGCAAGGGCCTTGTACATGCGCTGGTACACTTCGGTGTAAAGGCGATGATAAAGTCTCACATTGTCGGCATCCGGGACAAAACGCTGCTGCACCCGTACCATGCGGGAAAGGGCGGTCGTTACATCCGGATGCAGGCCGAGTCCTACGGCCGTGACCAGAGCGGCCCCAAGGCCCGAGGTCTCGCAGGTTTCCCCCCGCACCAGAGGGCGGTTGAAAATATCCGCAGAAATCTGACACACTGCATCGCTTTGGGAAGCACCTCCGGAAACTGCAAGGGTATGGATGGGAATTTTTCCCCGTTTTTCAATGCTGTGCAGACCGTCCAGCAGACCATAGGCCAGTCCTTCGATAACGGCCCTGTATACATGGGCCCGGGTATGCACGTCTCCGAACCCGATGAGGCTTCCCTTGGCGTCCGGATGGTGCAGACCTGGACTCCAGAAGGGTTGCAGTACAAGGCCCATGGCTCCGGGAGGGGTTTCGGCCAGAAGACGGTCCAGCAGTATTTCCACGGGAAGCTGGCACTCCATGGCTTCCTGGGTTTCAGGATGGCCGAATTCGTTCTTGAACCAGGTTATCATCCAGTATCCCCGGAAGATCTCCACCTCAGGATTGTAGTATCCGGGAACCGGGGCCGGGTAGGCGGGCATGAAGCGAAGGGGTTCAAAATAATCCTTCGTTGTGGTCTGTACCGTAGCCGTGGTTCCAAAGCTCAGACTCGCCATACCCGGCTGAAAAACTCCGGCCCCTAAGGTTTCACATCCCTTGTCCGATCCGCAGGCGATGACGGGCACACCTTCCTGAATGCCCGTTTCCAGGGATGCTCTGGCCGTGACCCTGCCGAGGACAGCACCGGGCGGGATAAGCTCCGGCAGTTTATTTTCCGGAACAGGAAAGAGGCGGCGGCTGAGGGAAAGTGGACCGCTCCAGGCCTGTTTTTTATAATCAAAGGGGAGGTGCCCGATCTGTGAGGCTATGGAGTCGCTGAAATTTCCCGTTAGTCTGTGGTTGAGAAAGCCAGAAACCTGCATGTAGCAGGCGGTTTTTTTCCAGAGCCCCGGCTGGTTCTGGGCTATCCAGTTGCATTTGGCATCGGTCTGGGCCTTGTGCACCAGCCGGGATGCTCCGGCAAGGTGCAGAAAAGGAGAAAGCAAACCCGCTTGCAAGACAGGAGAGGCCTTGCGCTGATCCAGCCAGGTGATGGCCGGGCGCAGGGGGTTACCCATCCTGTCCAGGCATACCATGGTGGCCCGCTGGGTGGCGATGCCCATGCCTGCTATGCGGGAGAATGCTTCCGGAGCTTTTTCCTTGAGGCTCAGGCAGGCTTTGCAGAGATTATCCCAGAACAACAGTGCATCCTGTTCTGCCCACCCTGGTTTGGGGCTTTCATAGGGAGCGTAGCAGCGTTTTTCAGATGCCAACAAGCGGCCTTCGGCATCAAAGAGATGGGCCCGCAGGCTCTGGGTGCCGCAGTCGATGGACAGAATGCAATCTTTCATCGGGGAACTCCATGGTTTTTCTGCCAGAGAGCATGGTATCTCAGGACCTCATGGTTCCATTTTTCGGGGCTCCAGCCCAGAACAGGCAGGGCCAGATCCCTGATTTCCTCCATCATGTCCATGCCGCCATCGGCCAGAACAAGGCCGAGGCGCAGGCGACGCAGAAGAAGGTCGTCTAGATGGCGTATGGAAGCATCCCGACAGACAAGGGGGATTTCTGCGAGGATATTACGGGTTCCGGGAATGAATTCAAGCAGGGCAGGGTTTTGGGTTTCAAGATATTGTGCATCACTGCCGTAGCGGCCGCAGAGCAGCTTCCATAATTTCGGATTCAGGTTTGGTGGGCAGGGCTGATAAAAGGCCTTAACAACGGGAGTTTTGATGTCGGGTTGGGGCAGATGGCGCTGGCGGCAGCCCAGCTTCAAAGTATCCCAGGCCAGTTTTCTGAAGGTGGTGAGTTTGCCGCCCGTTACGCTGATAAGCCCCGGAGCCTGCCATACTATATGCTCCCTTGATTCCTGTGAGGGTTTTTTGGTCATGCTTTCCGTTACAACGGGTCGCAGCCCCGCAAAGGTGGAGAGAATATTTTTTTCGCTGAATCCTGCATCCGGAAAAAGATGCTTCAGTGCCGTCAGGAGATAAAGAACCTCATCTCTGGTGATGACGGGGTTTTCCGCATCCTTCAGGGTGCTGTCTTCGTCTGTGGTGCCAAAAATCAGGGCACCTTCCCATGGAATGAGAAAAACCGGGCGTTGATCATGGGGGTGGAAAAAGCTCACGGCTGTTTTCAGGGGCAGAATATGGGAAGGAAAGACAAGGTGGCTTCCCCTTAAGGGCCGGATATGCAGTTTTTTGGAAGGCAGGGGGTGAAGTCTCGCTGAAAAAACACCCGTGGCATTGACCACAAGGGGGGCATAATATTTTCTTTTTTCCCCTGTTTCCCTGTCCTCGGCGCAGACTCCTGTCACCCGGCCCTCTTTGTTTTTTGCAAGGCTTGTAACCCTTGTGTAGTTCTGGGCAAAGGCCTTTTCATGGCAAAGGGCTTCTCTGATGAGCCGCAGCACAAGGCGGCTGTCATCCACCTGAGCATCATGGAAGCTAAAGGCACCGGAGAGTTTTTCATTTCGTATTCCGGGAAGGTTAAAGCGGATGTTTTCAAGACTTTTAAATGAGTGGCGTTGTTTCCCTGCCATAAGATCATAGAGAAAGAGTCCTGCCTTCATCTGCAGAAGCGAAGGTCCGCCATCCCTGTACATGGGCATGAGAAAGGGAAGTTCTGTTACAAGTCCCGGCAGCTCCCGGAGAAGTCTTTCCCGGTGCCGGACGGAATCCAGAGTAAGGTGCAGATGCCCCTGTTTCAGGTAGCGCAGCCCGCCGTGCACCAGTTTGGAAGACCTGCCCGATGTGCCGGAGCTGAAGTCAGATCCTTCAAGGAGGAGGACTGAAAGGCCTATGGCTGCAGCTTCGCGAAAGATGCCTGCCCCTGTAATGCCGCCTCCGATGACAATGAGATCATAATTGTTCATGGTTCCTCCGCCTTTGTTGTGGGTTCTTCCGCATCTGCCGTTCCGGGGAAGAGGCTCTGCCAGTAGGCAAGGCTTTTCTTCATGGCATCAGCGGCAATTTTTTCCACGGCATCGGGATCTGTAAAAAGAAGATCAGGGAGTGCGGCATAATATTCCATGGATTCCTCGCGTGTTTCGGAGCTCTGAAAGTAGAGGGTTCCGCCGTTGATGAAAAGGGCCTTGAAATCATTGTACATGAGAAGGGATACCCTTCTGCCTGCAGCCAGAATCATGGTTTCCTGAAGGTGCCAGTCAAATTCTGAAAAAATCCTTGGGTCTTCTCCGGGCATTTGATCCGGTGTCAGAAGGGCAGCCACGGATGCAGGATTGTGGATGGCAGCCAGACGGGCGCAGGGCGGCAGAAGCTCTATGCGCAGTTCCAGCAGTTCCGTAATCAGAGAAAGGGGAATGAATTCCGTATACCGGGCAAGGGTGCTGAGAATACCCATGCCACCGCTTTTCCAGAAATCATTGACCACGGAGCTTCTGCCATGGCGGATGGTGATCCAGCCCTGACGCTCAAGGAGTTTCAGGGTTTCCCTGAGGGTGGGTCGTGTGACTCCGAGGCTTTCTGCCAGTTCCCGTTCAGGGGGCAGGGATGTGCCTTCGGGCCATGTGCCAGAAAGGATGCGGTGCAGAATGTTGTGCTCGGTATGAACGGAAGGGCGTATGGGCATGGAGTCTCCTTGTATTCTGATTTGGTAAGAGGTCATACCAGTACGATGAAATTCTGTCAAGCATGGGGCTGGATCAGGGCCTTGACAGTATTTCCGCATCTCATTAAAAGAAGTTTCAAAGGTTTGAAGATTCTTATTCATCATCAGTGTCGCGTCGGGCAGGGGAGAATCCGGGTAAATGAATATAGATATGGATATGAAAAGGGAAGTAGCGGATAATCATAAAGCAGCTCAGGCGGCCTGGGAAGCAGCATTTTATATTGAAAATCATCTGGATCATGCAGCCTACCCCGAAGAGGTGGCGCCGCCTGAGCAGGTGGGATTTATGGTGCATACGGCTCCGGAAGAGCGTTATTATCCCTGCTCGGAAAAAATGTATCAGGCCATCATGGGAAGGAATGCCTCGGATTTTCTACAGCAGCGCTATCGGGAAGTGCTGGAACGTATTCTTTACCTTGTGGATGCCTTTATAGAAAAAGAAGATGAGAAAGACTTTCTGAAGGCCCTGATACGGATTAAGTTCCAGCACGAAACCCGGGATGAGCTGATGATTCCATCCCGCATAGAAAAAAGACTTTTCCGGATTTTTCTTAATCAGACAAATATAGTTGATCCCTATCTTGAGGAAAAGTATCTGCGGAATCAGAGGGCAGTTCAGGTTTTGTCTTCAAAGGAATTCAAGGATGCCTTTGATTATGTGGATCTTTCTGCCATGAAAAGGCCTCCTGTTTCTCTGGGAAGAATACGGGATAACCTTAATTCCCTTGAACTCCAACGACTTTTTCTCATGACCGGAGCCAGTGAGCTGTGGCAGGGTGAATCCTGTATGCTTCCTGACAAAGAGGGGTTTCTGGATATTTTTTCCCGTCCTCTGACGGGTGATGTGAAAGACCTTTTCTGTTTTCTGGGGGTTCGGGGTGAATCCTTTCACTGCAGTGATGCGGGAGACAGGAAAAAAATTCTCTGGCTTGCCAATGAAGCCGGTGAAATCATAATGGATTTAAAAATCATCCGTTATCTTGCCCGCCTTGGTCATAAAATTGTTGTGAGTTTCAAGGGTGAACCCATTTTTACCAAGGTCGATTTTGCCGATGTCATGGAAGACAGGGTACTGCAGCAGGCATTGGAAACAGCCCGTATTTTGGGAGATCCTGAAGTCAGTAAGAATGCCCTGGTGGATATTTTAAGAAAAGAAGAAAATATAATTGTGATTTCAGATGGTACAAGGGAAAATGTCAATCTCCTTTTAGCCTGTACTACCTTTGCAAGGGCATTTAAGGAATGTGATCTCATTATTTCCAGAGGTGAAGAGCAGCGCAGGCGCTTTTTTGATACCCATTTCCAGTTTACCCGTCCTGTTTTCAATATCTGCACCATGGAGGGGGGCAGGGTGGATATTCTGCATAAGCCTGCTCCGCAGGACGTAATCCGTTTTTCCCATTTTGATCTGGAGCGCAGGGCTAAGGGCATTATCGGACAGATGAAAGATGCCAGAGAGAACGGTATGGCTGTTATGTTTTACAGCGGTATTATCGGTTCCATACCCGGTAAAATAGATGAAGCCAAGCGGATTATGACGGTTTTCATTGATTATCTGCGAACTCTTTTTGCAAGGACCTTTATCCTAAATCCATCGCAATACTATGAACCCGGAATGGATGCCGATGACCTCATGTATATGTGGGAGATTGTGCAGCGCAGTGGCTATATAGATATATGGCGTTTTCAGACCTACGAGGATATTGCGGAAACCTTTACCCTCCTTGGAGAAAAGGTGCCTCCGGAGTGGGTGGGAAAGGATGCCACCTATTCTACAGGGTGTACCAAGGAAATGCACATTGCCATGGATGTGCTGAAGAACAATCCAGAGATGCAGCTGATGGGACCACCCGCGGAAAAATTCATGCGCCGTAAGGACTATGGGGTGGGCAAGATGCATGACAAAAAACTGTAAGAATTTATGGAGTATTCGTCTGCACAGGCTGTGGAGATTTCTGCCTTATTCTTTCCAGAGATCCACATCAATGAGACCCAGCCGGGCTGCATAGCGTACCAGCTCCATGGTGGAGTGAACATTGAGCTTTTTCATGATGTTGGCCCGGTGATTTTCCACTGTTTTCGGACTGATGCAGAGGCGGTCGCCTATGTCCTTGGGCGTGCTGCCTTCGGCCAGAAGACGCATGACTTCCTGTTCTCTGGGCGTAAGGGAACCGTATTCCGTATCTGTGATCTTGGCTTCTTTTACGGGAAACTGTATGAGCTTTTCCACAACCTGATGGGAAATAGCACTGTCCAGATAATAGTCCCCCCTCATGGCTGTTTCTATACCCTGAATCAGTCGGTCCGATGCGGAATCCTTGGCAATGTATCCGATGGCACCTGCCTGAAAGGCTTCGGCAATATAATCAATCTTGGCATGCATGGACACAATGAGAATACGCACTGGGTGGGAAGCGGCGGTGAGATCCCGGGTGAGCTGTATGCCGTTGATGTCAGGCAGTGATATATCCACAAGCACCAGATCCGGTTTAAGTTCCCTTGCCATGCGCAGACCCTCTTTGCCGGATCCGGCTTCTCCCACCAGTTCAAAGCGTTTGTTTCTTTCAATGATGGATTTCAGCCCTTCACGGAAAAGGGGGTGATCATCAATAATTAGGATACGGATATGGTCTTTCAAAAAATTCTCCCTGATTCAGTTAAAAATAATCCGAACCCTTCCGGTTTTTTTTTGTTTATGCCGTACCGGAAAACAGGAAACGGAAACCCATTATGCCCTGATATGCTCAGAAGATGCTCTTTCATGTAGCATAATTGGCCGACTTTTCAATATTTAATCTTGATCATTTTCTTTTTTTCTGCTTTTGTGTGCCCGCCCTTTCGGTAATGATATCGAAATCATTGTTGTATGAATTTCTTTTTCCCCATGGTTTTTTCACGTATTTCGGGAATCTTTCCCGGAAAAATAGATTTATTTGCCTATGGACATTCCCGGTTTCTTCTGAAATATGAAAACAGGATACATAATGTGTTTTTTGTAAAAAACATTGTTCCATGTCGTTGAGAGCTTTCTTAAAGATAATCCTGAGGACAAAAACGAAGGGAGGTTGCCTATGATTTCTCCTGCTGTTGCCAATTCTGCCGATATATGTGCCACCCTACTCATGAGGCTGACGGGTCAGGGACTTGATCCGGGAGAGGTTCATCGT
The DNA here is from genome assembly GCF_006175995.1 of Desulfobotulus mexicanus. Taxonomy (NCBI): domain Bacteria; kingdom Pseudomonadati; phylum Thermodesulfobacteriota; class Desulfobacteria; order Desulfobacterales; family Desulfobacteraceae; genus Desulfobotulus; species Desulfobotulus mexicanus. The sequence continues at coordinate 80,772 of NZ_VDMB01000003.1, read as the reverse complement.
CTGGTAAAGGACGTGTATGGCCTTCTGAGGGACGGAGGTGCATTTACCCTTGCCGGAATCAACGATGCCCTCACACGCAAGGGGTGGTATCCTGATGTAATGGACACCATGACTCTGGAGCTGCTCATGGTTCTTCTTCAAAGTGAATTTTCCATGCGTATTGAAACCCACACTGTCCACTGAAAAGGCCCACTCCAGACAGACTCTTTTTTCCAGAATTTCTGACTTACCTTATTTCATATTCTTCTTTTATCATCTTACCGGGGTTCATCCCTCCTTCCCTCAGAAGGTTTGCGTCTTTACCTCCGGATCAAGGAAATGTATAAAAACTCCGTAACGGGATTTTTACACCTGTAATGGAGAATATTATGCATCCTTTTGATCTGCGCACTGGCATAGGCAGTGACACCCACCGTCTGGTAACAGGACGCCCCCTTATCCTTGGTGGCGTAAGACTGGACCATCCCATGGGTCTTCTGGGCCATTCCGATGCGGACGTGCTTACCCATGCTGTCTGTGATGCTTTGCTTGGCGCTGCGGGAATGGGGGATATAGGAGGTCTTTTTCCGGACTCCGACCCTGCCTTTAAAGATATTTCCAGCCTGAAACTTCTTGAAATCACAGGCAGTCATCTGAAAGCATCCGGATTTTCTGTTGTGAATATAGATGCCACTGTTTTTGCACAGGCCCCCAGAATTGGTCCGCACCGTAAAGAAATGGAAAAAAATATTGCAGGCTGTCTTGCCATGCCTGCGGATCGTGTGAATATCAAGGCCACAACCACCGAAGGGCTGGATGCGGTGGGCCGTGGGGAAGGCATTTCTGCCACTGCCATTGTCCTGATCTGGCAAGGGGATAAAAAGGATGGTTTGCAAGGCGGTTTGAAATGATTATAATGCGTTTCCGGTTTTGCTTTCGGGCAGGCCGTACAGGGACAGGAGTTTTTTGTTAATGATTCTGGCATGCTCTGGGTATATGGTGGTTGCCCGCAATTTGCTGGTCTTATAATCCCTTCGAATCAGATCCTTTTTTAATCAGCCGGAGAATGAATTTTATGAGTTTACGCATATATAATACCCTGAACCGGGAAAAAGAAATTTTTACTCCCATGGAGGCAGGCAAGGTCAGTATTTATGTCTGCGGTCCCACGGTATATGATTACAGCCACATCGGTCATGCCCGTTCCGTTATTTTTTTTGATGTTATGGTCCGCTACTTCCGGGCCATGGGGTATGGGGTAACCTATGTTCGCAATTTTACGGATGTGGATGATAAGATTATTCAGAAAGCCATTGAAACTGATTCGGATTCTGCCTCGGTTTCCGAAACCTTTATTCAGGCCTTCCATGAGGATATGGACAGGCTCCATGTGCTGCGTCCGGATCTGGAGCCCAGAGCCACCGCCCACATCAGTGACATAATAGATGTGGTTGAGAGTCTCATTGAAAAAGGTCATGCCTATCCCGTGGACGGGGATGTGTATTTTGCCGTGGAAACCTTTGATGGCTATGGGAAGCTTTCCGGAAGAAAACTTGAGGATATGGAGGCCGGCTCCCGTATAGCCGTGGATGAACGGAAGAAAAATCCCCATGACTTTGCCCTCTGGAAGACGGCCAAACCGGGTGAGCCTGCCTGGGAGAGTCCATGGGGTCCGGGCAGACCAGGCTGGCACATTGAATGTACTGCCATGAGCTGCGTTCTTCTGGGTGCCACCTTTGACATCCATGGCGGTGGTAAGGATCTGATTTTTCCCCACCATGAAAATGAGATTGCCCAGAGTGAAGCCGCCACAGGGCAGCCCTTTGCCCGTTATTGGGTGCACAATGGTTTTGTGAATATCAACCATGAGAAAATGTCCAAATCCCTTGGTAATTTCCTCCGGGTTCGGGATGCTATTCGGACCTGGCATCCTGAGGCCATCCGTCTTTTTCTCCTCTCCAGCCATTACAGAAGCCCCATTGATTTTACGGATCAGTATCTGGATGAAGCCGCCCAGAACCTTGATAAGGTCTATGGCCTTTTCCAGAGGGTGGAGGAAAAGGGCTGTACCCTGCCGGAAAACCGGGGAAGCCTCTGGCAGACCTTTTGTGAGGCCATGGACGATGATTTCAATACGGCAAAGGCCATGGGCCTTGTTTATGATGCCATCAGGTCCGCCAACCGTCTTCTGGATGAGGGTTCCGGACCTTCCGTTGAAGAAGCTGCTGTGCTGACAGCGGACTGCAGGGCTGTGGCTGCCGTGCTGGGTATAGGCAATGAAGAGGCTCCTGCCTATTTTGCCGCAAAAAAGGAAAAGGGTCTTTCCAGCACCGGTCTGAATGCAGCTGAGATTGACGCACTGGTGCTGGCCCGCACAGAGGCGAGAAAGCAGAAGGATTTTAAAAAGGCCGATGAAATCCGTCAGCAGCTTACGGACATGGGCGTGGTTCTGGAAGATAAAGCTGAAGGCACCCTGTGGCGGATGGCATGAAAGCGGATCAGAAAAAAAAGTCCCGCAGCTCATTGCTGGCAGTTTCCTCTGAAAAGGGTTCAGAAAAGTCACCTGAGGTTCCGGATTATTCCGGTTTTGATGGTGACTTTCACATTGTATCGGCCTTTGAACCCAAAGGAGACCAGCCTGCTGCCATAGATGCCCTGGTAAGGGGAATCCGGGAGCAGGCCCCCCATCAGGTACTTCTCGGTGTTACGGGTTCCGGTAAAACCTTTACCATGGCCCATGTAATTGCAGCAGCCAAAAGACCAGCCTTGATAATTGCACCCAACAAAACCCTGGCAGCTCAGCTTTTCAATGAGTTCAGGCAGCTTTTTCCCCACAATGCCGTGGAATATTTTGTCAGTTACTATGATTATTACCAGCCCGAAGCCTATATACCTTCCAGTGACACTTACATAGCCAAGGATTCGGCCATCAATGAGATGATCGATAAAATGAGGCATTCCGCCACGCGTTCAGTCCTTACCCGAAGGGATGTCATTGTGGTGGCCAGTGTATCCTGTATTTATGGCTTAGGTGCGCCGGAGGATTATCTGGCCCTGCGGGTGGAGCTTGCAACGGGTCAGGAAAAGGGCAGGGACAGGCTGCTGCGGGAGCTGACCGCCATGCAGTATACCCGCAGTGATCTGGATTTTCACAGGGGAACTTTCCGTGTACGGGGAGACAGGGTGGAGATTTTTCCGGCCTATGAGGAAGACAGGGCTGTGCGTGTGGAATTTTTCGGAGATGAGATCGAAGGGCTTGCGGAGATTGATCCTCTTCGAGGTGAGATTCTAAGGAAAATGCGTACCACCGCAATTTTTCCTGGCAGCCATTATGTGACGGAAAAGGCCACCAGAAAACGGGCCGTGGCTGCCATAGAAGCGGAACTTAAGGAGCGTATTTCTTTTTTACGCTCGGAAAATAAGCTAGTCGAAGCCCAGCGTATTGAGGAAAGAACCAATTATGATCTGGAAATGCTGAGGGAGATCGGATACTGCACCGGCATTGAAAATTATTCCCGTCACCTGACGGGTCGCAATCCGGGGGAGCCGCCGCCCACCCTTTTTGATTATTTTCCCGATGACCTTCTTATTTTTTTCGATGAATCCCACATTGCCGTTCCCCAGGTTGGGGGGATGTACAAGGGGGACCGCTCCCGCAAGGAAACCCTTGTGAATTTTGGCTTCCGTCTGCCCTCCGCTCTGGATAACCGTCCCCTCAGGTTCCCTGAATTTGAGAAAAAAGCAGAACAGGTGATCTATGTTTCCGCAACTCCAGCGGACCATGAGCTGGAAAAGGCAGGCGATCGTGTGGCGGAGCAGATAGTAAGGCCCACGGGCCTTGTGGATCCGCCCATTGAGGTACGCAGTGCCGAGCATCAGGTGGATGATCTCTATGATGAAATCAAGGCCTGTCTGGAGCTGGGGGGCAAGGTTCTGGTGACCACCCTTACCAAGCGCATGGCCGAGGATCTGACGGACTACTATACGGATACGGGTATCCGTGTGCGTTATCTGCATTCGGATATTTCTACTTTGGAGCGGATAGAAATCATTCAGGATCTGCGCATGGATCGTTTTGATGTTCTGGTGGGCATCAACCTTCTCCGGGAGGGACTGGACATACCGGAGGTGGCCCTTGTGGCTATTCTGGACGCAGATAAGGAAGGCTTCCTGCGCTCCGCAAGGTCATTGATTCAGACTTGCGGCAGGGCAGCAAGAAACGTCATTGGCCGGGTGATCATGTACGCAGACCGCATTACTCCGTCCATGGCCAAGTGTCTGGAGGAGACGGGCAGGCGTCGCAGCATTCAGCAGGCCTACAATGAAACCCATGGTATTACTCCGGTATCCACAACCAAGGTCATTGGTTCCATGGCGGTATTCGGTGTGGCCGATGGGGATAGCATAGGGATGGATATGGCTGCGGAAAGTTCTGCTCCCTTTGAGGTGGAGAAAAAAGGTGGGGATCTCAGATCCATCATTGCAGGTCTGGAGGCGGAGATGATGGCTGCCTCCGAGGAACTGGCCTTTGAACGGGCAGCCAGACTTCGGGACAGAATCCGGGAGCTGCGGAGTCTTCAGGATCTCTGATCTTTTTTGAAACGAAGAATTTTTGTAATTGTTCAGCACATTTTTATTCCGAAATTCTAAAGCTGTAATTTCAACAGCTTCGTACTATTGCAAGGCACCCTGGCTATTTGCAAGTGACGTTGCAATCGTTTCGGATCAGAGCTTTGCAGGCCTGTGCGAAAGAAGCGGCAAACTGTCTGAGCCGCCACAAAGGCAGCGTACTAAGGCCTGCTATGGTAATAAAAAAGCTTATCCTGCCTGTGGCGGGGAGTTTTTGCCGATTCCGCACAGGGCAAGAAGCTCTAAGAATAAGATTGCGTCACGGGCAAATAGCTTGGGTGCCTGTGCATCTGTCTGACAGGTATAGCACTTAAAAAAATGTACTGAACATTCAGGGATATTTATCTTTTTCATGGTGATGGATATGGGCGGAGAAGAAGTCAATACAGGCTGTGAAGAAAATACAGAAGCATCCGGTCCATCTCTGCTAATCCTTGAAAAGCTTGCCCAGGTGACCACAGGGCCGGGTGTATATCTGATGAAGGACGGTGAAAACCGCATCCTTTATGTGGGTAAGGCCAAGAATTTAAGGCGAAGACTGGCCTCCTACTTTCAGCGCATGGACCGTCATCCCGTAAAAACCGGGGTGCTGGTGGCAAAAATTGCAGACTTTGACACCATCCTCACGGAAAGTGAAAATGAGGCTCTGCTTCTGGAGTCTACCCTCATCAAGCGTCACCGGCCCCGCTACAATGTCATTTTAAAAGATGACAAGCAGTATCCCTTCCTTCGCCTTGATCTTTCCCATCCCTTCCCAAATCTTACGGTGGTACGCAGAATACAGAAGGATCATGCCCGCTATTTCGGACCATTTTCCTCCGGCGGAGCTGTGCGGGAAACCCTGAAGCTTGTGAACCGTACCTTCCGGCTGCGAACATGCAAGGATACGGTGATGAAGGGACGTTCCCGGCCCTGCCTGAATTATCAGATGGGGGTCTGTATAGGGGCCTGTTGTAAGGAGGTTGATACAGACGCCTACCGCAGAAATGTCCGGGAAGCCGTGCTGGTACTGAAGGGGAAAACACCGGTACTGCTGACCAAGCTGCAAAGGGAGATGAAAAAGGCGGCTTTAGCCCAGAACTTTGAAAAGGCTGCGGAAATCCGGGACAAGCTTTTTGCCCTGGAAAGAACGAGGGAGTCTCAGGTGGTGGTGGCCACGGATCTGGTCGACAGGGATATCCTTGGACGGGCTGAAGTGCCGGGCATGGGGATTTTTACCCTGATGAGGGTCCGCTCCGGACTTCTTGTGGATACCCGTCATTTTGCCTTCAGGGAGACTCTGGCTGATCCGGGAGAGCAGATTGCTTCCTTCATCCGTCAGTATTATCCGGAACAGCCCCAGCCTCCCCGTGAAATCCTTGTTCCTGAAGATCTTGAAGACAGGGAAGCCTTAAGTGAAGCCCTGAACACATGGACGGGAAAGAAGGTGACCATCACAAGGCCTTTGCGCGGTGAAAAGGTGAAACTTCTTGAGTGGGCGAAAAGCAATGCGGAAAAGGAGCTGGAAGAGCGCATGGCTCTGCGTCAGGGGGATGAGGCTGTGCTGGAAACTCTGGCCGCAAAGCTGGGAATGGGAGGCCTTCCGCACCGCATTGAGTGCTTTGATAATGCAAATATTTCAGGTCAGAATCCCGTTACTGGCATGGTGGTATTTATTGATGGCAGGCCGGATAAAAACCAGTACAGACGATATAAGATCCGCCATGTGCCGGAGCAGGACGATTATGCCTATATGAATGAATCCCTGCGCCGCCGTTTTGCTGCTGAAAAGCTGGAAGGCCCCCTGCCGGATCTGCTCCTTGTGGACGGGGGTAAGGGTCAGCTGAACATTGCCATTGAAGTTCTTAAGGATATGGGGGTTTTTGGAAGTTTCCATGTGGCGGCCATTGCCAAGATGGATACGGAAAAGGGAGAAAGCGAAGACAAGATTTTTATCCCTGGCCGCATGAATCCGGTGAATTTCGGAAAAGATCCGCAAGCCCTTTTTCTTCTCATGCGAATCAGGGATGAAGCCCATAAAACCGCCGTGGGTTTTCACAGAAAACAGAGAAACAAAAGTACACTTCACTCCAGACTTGACGGAGCGCCGGGTGTTGGACCGAAACGTAAAGCTGCTCTTCTTTCCCATTTCGGAAGTTTCAAAAAGCTCCTTGCCGCACCGGTGGAAGATATAAGTAGCGTTGACGGATTCAGTCCGCAGAGTGCCCGCAGGCTGTATGAGTTTCTGCACAGCAGTGAGCTTGCTGAGGCTGGTTTTAAGGGTATTGGCGTTACAGGTGAGGATGTGTAGTTTGAATATAGACTTCAAAGTATCATCTGAGTTTAGTGTGGACTGGCTGAGGAAGAGTTGCAGGTGGGTTGCTATGCTTTTGATATAAAAAAACAGTGACCGGAACTTACAGAATTTAAACATGTGGTCTATACAATGGAAGGGTAAGGATTCAGATTTTTCAGCTCTAAATTGTGTAAGGTTCCCCTGTGGGCCTCTTTTTTCATCTTTGGACAAGGCCCAAAAGAATGGATTGGGATTGAAAAAGGTTTTTTCGGCTAAACATTCTGTTGTTATACATTGTATATATATGGTTCAGGGTATCAATCAAAATTTAGAGAGGTTTGAAAATGAAGGAAATCAAAGATCTTATTGTACCTGAAAACTTAAGCTACACCGATGCCCATGAGTGGATGGACAAAGATGCAACACCTTCCCGCATGGGCATTACGGATTATGCCCAGGATCAGCTTGGGGATGTGGTCTTTGTGGAGCTGCCTGAGCCGGGAACCCGCCTTGAAAAAGGGGAAGTCTGTGCAACCGTTGAGTCCGTCAAGGCGGTCAGTGAAATCTACATGCCTGTTTCCGGAACGGTTACCGGTGTGAATACAGAGCTTGAAGACCGCCCGGAGCTTGTCAATTCTTCGCCCTATGGGGATGGATGGATTCTTGAAATCAGCGCGGATGATCCAGCAGCTCTTTCCGTTCTGATGGATCACAGGGCTTACCTTGATATGTTGAAGGGACTTTAAAATGCGCTATCTCCCGCATACCGAGGAAGATGTGGCGGCCATGCTGGAAAGGATAGGGGTTTCTTCCGTAGAAGATCTTTTTGCAGGGATTCCTGAATCCTGTAGGTCTCTCCGGTCCATGGATCTGCCCCGGCCCCTTTCGGAATGGGATCTGATTGCCCGCATGGAAAGCATGGCTGCAAGCATATCCGGCGGAGCTTCCCATTCTGTTTTTCTGGGGGCAGGAAGTTATTCCCATTACATTCCCGCCCTGATTCCCCAGCTGCTGGGCCGTTCTGAATTCACCACGGCCTATACGCCATACCAGCCGGAGGTCAGTCAGGGAACCCTGCAGGCCATCTTTGAGTACCAGACCCTTACGGCAAGGCTTTTAGGCATGGATGTGGCCAACGCTTCCATGTACGACGGAGCATCCGCTCTGGCAGAAGCCCTGCTCATGGCCATCCGCCTTGGAAAGGGAAGGAGGAAGGTGGCCCTGTCTTCGGCCATTCATCCCCATTACAGACAGGTGGTTGCTACCTATTTTTCCCCTACGGAATTTGAAGTCATAGAGCTGCCCTATGATCCTGAGACGGGAGTCACGGATTTAAGCACTCTGGCAGATATCGGGGATCTGGCTGCCATTGCCCTGCAGAGTCCCAATTTTTTCGGTTGCATAGAAGACCTTCAAAGGGCCGCAGACCTTGCCCACGGAGAAAAGGCCCTGCTTGTGGCCTGTTTCAGTGAGCCGCTGGCCTTTGGTCTTATAAAAAATCCCGGAATTCAGGGGGCGGATATAGTCTGCGGTGAAGGTCAGAGCTTAGGCATTCCCCAGAGTTTTGGCGGGCCGGGGCTGGGGATGTTTGCCTGCCGCATGGCCCATGTTCGCAATCTGCCGGGCCGGGTGGTGGGTCAGACAAAGGATATGGATGGAAAAAGGGGGTTTGTGCTAACCCTTTCCACTCGGGAACAGCATATCCGAAGGGAAAAGGCCACGTCCAATATCTGTTCCAATCAGGGTTTGTGTGCAACGGCGTCGGCCATGTATATGGCCTGTCTGGGAGCTACGGGTTTCAGGAAGCTGGCGGCCCTGAACAGGGATAAGGCTGCCTATCTGAAAAAAAGGCTTGAGACTGCAGGGTTTACTCCCCTTTTTAAAAGCCCTGTTTTCAACGAATTTTGCCTGAAGGCACCGGAAGGTTTTTCAAAAATCCGGAAAAAGCTGATGGAAAAGGGCATGGTGGCTGGGCTGGGCCTTGGAGAATTTTATCCTGAACTTGAAGGGACTTTTCTTTTCTGTGCTACGGAAACCGCATCCGCAGCATCCATGGACAGGCTGGCAGATGCTATTCGGGAGGAAATATAATGACAGGGGATTATGCATCAACGGGTCTGGTTTTTAAAGAATCTCTGCTCTGGGAGAAGGGAAAAAAGGGACGCATGGCCTTTTCCATGCCCCTTTCCGATGTACCATCCGCAGAAGAGCTGCCCTGCGCCATGGCAGGGGATGGGCCGGATTTTCCGGATCTCTCTGAACTTGAGGTGGTGCGCCATTACACCAGGCTTTCCCAGTGGAACTATGGCGTGGATTCGGGCATGTATCCTTTAGGTTCCTGCACCATGAAGTACAATCCCAAGATCCACGAAAAACTTGCGGCCCTGCCGGGTTTTGCCACAGCCCATCCCCTTTTGCCGGAAAGCTTAAGTCAGGGAGCCCTTGGTCTGATGTTTGAACTTCAGGAAATGCTGAAGGCCATCACAGGTCTGGATGCAGCAAGTCTTCAGCCCGCAGCCGGTGCCCATGGAGAGCTGTGCGGCATGATGCTCTTTGACGCCTTCTTCAAAGCCAGAGGAGAAAAAAGAACGAAAATCATTATTCCGGATACGGCCCATGGGACCAACCCGGCCTCAGCCGCCCTTTGCGGTATGAAGCCTCTGCCCTTGCGATCCGGTCCGGATGGCATTCTGCACGCAGAAGATGTGGCTGCCCTGATGGACGAAAACACCGCAGGCATCATGATCACCAATCCCAATACTTTAGGGCTTTTTGAAACCAACTTTGCGGCCATTGCGGCCATTGTCCATGAAAAGGGCGGTCTTGTTTATTGTGACGGAGCCAACATGAATGCCGTCATGGGCTATGTGGATATGAAGCGCATGGGTGTGGATGTGGTGCATTTCAATCTGCATAAAACCTTTTCCACTCCCCATGGCGGAGGCGGACCCGGAGCTGGACCTGTCTGCGTTACCCGTGAGCTGGAGCCCTTTCTTCCCGTCCCCCGTGTTGTGAAAAGGGGTGAAGGATATGTGCTTGAAACGGATTTCCCCGAAAGTATAGGTCGTCTCCATGCCTTTTACGGCAATTTTGGGGTGCTGCTGAAGGCCTGGGCCTATATAAGGAGCCTGGGAGGGGATCTGAAAAGGGTAAGTGAGCTGGCTGTTCTGAATGCCAATTACATCCGGGAAAGCCTTAAGGATGATTATGATCTTGCCTATGAAGGCATTTGTATGCACGAGTGCGTGTTCTCTGATAAGGGTTTGAAAGCTTTTGGTGTAACGACCCTTGATGTGGCCAAGCGTCTCATTGATCTGGGCTTTCATCCGCCCACCGTATATTTTCCTCTGGTTGTCTCCGGTTCCATGATGGTGGAACCCACGGAAACCGAAAGTGTGGAAGAGCTGGATCGCTTCATTGAAGCCATGAAGCGTATCCGGAAAGAGGCGGAATCCGAGCCGGAGACCCTGCTTCAGTCCCCTTCCAGAACCTTTGTAAGGCGTCTTGATGAAACAGGTGCAGCAAGAAATCCCTGCCTTTGCGGAGGCATGTGAACAGGAATTTTCTGTTAAGGATCTGGGGCTGATTTCCTGGGAGTCGGCCTTCTGTCTGCAGCAGCAGGTACTGGAGGAAAAAAGGGCATCGATTAAGGCTGCTTCCGGGATTAAATATACCCGAAAATTGAAACCTCACTCCGCCCCTAGCTTCGATAGCCCCAGCCAAGACCCAGAGGGGGACAAGAGGCATCTTTATTTCAGGAATTGGCCTAAATCTGAAGATGTCCTTTTTCTGCTGGAGCATCATCCGGTATTTACTCTGGGGAAGAGGGGAGGGGAAAGTTTTTTCAGGCTTTCTTCCGAGGAGATCCGGGCCAGAGGTGCTGCCATTGTACGCACGGACAGGGGTGGGCTTGTGACCTATCACGGGCCGGGGCAGCTGGTGGTTTATCCTGTCTTTGATATTCAAAAAAAAGGTTTTGGGGTAAGGGGCTGGGTGGATTTTCTGGAAAGGGTGATGGTGGACTGTGCAGCCCGTATGGGAGTCATGGCCCATGGCAGGGAGGATGCCAGAGGACTATGGGTGGAAAACCGTAAGCTTGGCAGCATCGGCGTTGCGGTAAAAGGGGGAGTGAGTCTTCATGGTCTGGCCCTGAATGTTTCCATGGACCTTGAACCTTTTTCATGGATCAGTCCCTGCGGCCTTGATGTTTCTATGGGTTCATTGCAGGAGGAGCTGGGAGTGCCCGTATCCATGGATGATGTGAAAAGGGAAATGGTGATGGCCTTTACCCGTGGGCTGGAAGATCACCGGATGAAAAATCTGTGAATAATAGAAGAAGAATTAATTGTTCTGAAAGTGGGGTATTTATGGAATGCAACCAGGAAGAAAACAAAAAGAGCTGTGCCTGTACTTATCCCGGATGCCCGAGGCAGGGTAACTGCTGCGCCTGCATCCGCTATCACAGGGTAAAGGGGCAGCTTCCTGCCTGTGTGTTCCCGGCGGATGCGGAAAAAACCTATGACCGTTCCTTTAAGCATTTTGCAAGGCTTGTGGCAGAGGGCAGGGTGTAGGATGTATTGGCTGTGAGGGGTTGGTTTGGGTAACTTTTCATCTTATTTCGGCAGGATGGGTCTGGTCTGGCTTTTCAGATATCAATGGTCAGGGGTGATGCAGAAAGTGGAACAATGCGGATGTCGGCATCCCTGAACTGTTCCGTGGCATGGGAAACCATGAGAATGGCCGTTCCATTTTTCTGGTTCATTTCAACAATCTCTTCCCATATTCTGTCCTGCCAGAAGGCATCAAGGAAGGCAAAGGGCTCGTCCAGAAGCAGCAGGTCTGGTTTGCCTGCAAAGCATGCTGCCATGGCAAGCCGTCTTTGCATACCACCGCTCATCTCCATGGGTTTCTTATGGGCTGCTTCCTGAAGTCCCATTTTTTCCAGCCAGAAAAGACTGTTTTTATACCTTTTTTCCCCTGAAATCCGGGCAGAAAGGATAAAATCCATATTCTCCAGAGCTGTTTTCCAGGGCAGAAGCGGAGCATCCTGCAGCAGGCAGGCCATGTGTGAAAAAGTGCTAATTCTGTTTCCAGCATCGGGTCGGACAATACCTGCGGCAATCTCCAGCAGGGTGGTTTTGCCAATTCCCGAAGGACCTGTCATGCAGAGCAGATCGCCTTTTGCAAGGGTAAGGCTGACATCCCCAAGGATACAGCGGCTCTGAAATTGTTTGGATATATGTTCAAGCCTTAGCATGCATGCCCCTTTGTGCCATTGCCCTGCGGCGTAAGGGCCGTATCAGCCCGAATTCTATCCCCATGCCCATGCCCACAAGGATGATGGCCCAGGAGAAAAGCTGGGGCATGTCCAGCATCCTGTATGACCAGTAGACTCCGGCTCCGATTCCTCTGCTGCTTCCAAAAAATTCCGCCACAGCCGTTACCTTCCAGCAGCTTCCCAAAGCAAAGGACAGTCCGCCAAGGAGATAGGGATGAATGCCCGGCAGTATCAGGTCTTTTAAAATTCTGTATTTTTTTACGCCATAGATTTCTGCAAGGGTAAAGAGCCGTGTATCAAGGCTCGCCACACTTTGGGCTATGGTAAAAAAAAGTGGTGGATAAAGGGAAGCCATGACCACGGCAATGGGAACCGTACTTCCTGTACCTGCCCATATCATGAGCAGGGTGATCCACAGAATTGGGGGTGTAGCCTGAAGGGCGACCACAAGGGGAGTAATGAGGGACATGGTTTTTCGGGAAAGGCCCGCCAGAATACCTGTGATAAGGGCCAGAAGCAGGGTCATGGAAATGGCCAGAAGACCTCTGAAAACTGAAATGGCAAGGTTTTCCCATAGGCTGGCTCCCAGAAGCATTTTTGCAAGACAGGCAAAGGTTTCCACAGGGGAGGGCACAAGGCCTGCGCCCATAAAATAAGTGAGAAGTCCCCAGAAGCCGAGCATCAGACCCATGGAAAAAATAAAAGGAATGCAGCCTTGCACCTTGTCTCCTTAAAAGCAGTCGGTCTGGTTAGGGGTTCTGCCAGAAAAAATCAGACCGGTCTTTGTTGTTTTTAAAAAAAGCAGGCATGAGAATATGCAGATAGTTTCGTATTTCCTGCTCTGCTTCAACTGCACTCTTCACCAATACCTGATCCCTTTCCAGGGACGCTGCAACCATTTCCTTTGGAATGAAAGCGGAAAAAACTTCAGGCAGGGCATGGACGGCATCCCTTGCATCTTCTTCCAGTTTTTTTCCTTCATATAGAAGGATATCCAGCAGGGATGCAATGAGTTCCGGGTATTTTTCAGCCGTTTTTGCATGGACGGCCATCCCTGCAATGGGCATGCGTGGGGGGCCATCTGTCAGCCGTCCATAGTGATCTTCTATGTTTTCAATTATTTTTAAGCTTTTATCCCGCATAAGAAGGCTTGTGAGCAGGGGTTCCGGTACAATGGCAGTATCTGTTCTGCCATCCATAAGCATCAGAGCCAGCTGGCGGGGTTCCATTTCTGAAAAATGGATATGTTTTTCATGGTCATTTTTTAATGATCTGAGAACTGATACCGCAGGGGAGCCCGGAGGAGCCACTGCCAGTTCTCTGCCCTGAAGGTCGCTTATGGCAGTGATATCCGGATTTCTGGATACAAGATAAAATTTCCGCCAGCCGCTGATCAATAGAATGCGTACAGGTGCTCCTGCGGCATGGGCTCTGGCAAAACCTTCCGTATCTCCCAGCCAGAGGTCCCCTTTTCCAGCCAGCATGATTCCCCTGAGGTCATCCAGATTTTTCCACAGTTCAACCCTTATATTGCATTTTTCAAGGAGTATTCCCTTCTGAACCCCCGCCCAGAAGGGAAGCTGCGGCGTGGTTGCCATGCCTGAAGTATAAAAGGTGAGGGTGGGGAGATCAGGATTGTTTCCGAAAACAAGGGTCTTATCCGGAGTATCCCTGAACAGGATAACAGCACCTGCAATTCCCATAAGGCCTGTAATGATGAGACTCAGTAGTATTTTGATGTAATTGGCTTTTTTCATTAAAATTCCAGAGTGTAGCTGGCCGCAAGGCTTCTTCCGGGGGCATTTAGTTCTGCGGGCTTTCTTCCTGTGGAAAGATGTTCCCTGTAGCTGGTATCCATAAGGTTGTTAACCTTTAAGGCAAATTCATGGATGGTTTTCGTCTGTCTGAATATATATGAAATACCCGTATTAAGGCTGGTCCATCCGGGCGTTGTTTTTTCTTCGGGAGCAACCTTTGTCTGCTTTGTCGCCCAGAGCAGTTCAAGATGACCGTTTAAGCCTGTGGCCGGGCTGTGGCGAATCCCCAGAAGACCGTTTAAGGGAGGAATTCCGGTAAGATCGTGTTTTTCACTTCTGTTTTCTCCACGGGTCCATGCAAGGTTGGATGCCGCATGCCAGTGACCAGAAAAACGGTATTCCAGTTCAGCTTCTGCTCCGTAGATTCTTGCCCGTTCGATGTTCTGCATCTCATGTCTTTCGCTGTTGATTCTTTTTTCCACAATCAGATCATCCAGATCATTAATAAAGGCACTGATGCTGGCGGCAAGGTTTTGCTGCACATAGTGGAGTCCGTATTCAAAAAATCTGGATCTTTCCGGATCAAGATCCGGAGTACCGTATACGGCATATTGGCCCAGATGGATATACTTGAATCGTTCCATCAGATCCGGTGCGCGGTAACTGGATGCACCAAGAAAGGTCATGGACCATCCTGGTACAAAGTTCCATGCAAGGCCTGCGTGCAGGTCCCAGCTCATGTTTTCATGATGATCCGCTTTCCGTGTAAGGGGGTTAGGGGCATCCGGGGTTTGGGGAATTATCCATGCGTAGTGGTCTTTGCTTTCAGCACGGATGAAATCCATTCTGCCGCCCATATTAAGGCTGAAGGAAGGGTGGATACGCCAGTTGTTTTCGCCAAAAACACCTGCGGAAAGCTGTTTTGCGTCTGCAAGGGGAGTGTCGATGCCCGTGGTCTGGTCTCTGAAGTGCCTTGTTCTGGAGGATGTCATTTCCCATTCCCATATATCCGCTCCCAGAGTAAAGGCATGGTTACCTTTTTTCATGCTGTTGAGCAACTTCAGCCCCCATGTGTCATGGTCTGCGGAAGGATGAATGCTCAGGGGACCTGAGGGAGGCAGCTGATCAATGCGTACATTTCTTTCTATTTTCTGATGAAAGATGTTTAGCTCCGATTGTTGCAGCAGCCCCTGATCCGGGATGAAGGTATGGGTTAGCTGTGTCAGTGTTCTTAAGGTTTCCGGGTAGGTGACATCGGCTGTCTGTGGCATGGAGGCTTCGCCCCTTCCGGGAATACCGATATTTTTTCCTTCAAGATACTGGTGCTGAATGCGGGTAGAGTGCAGGCTGTTCCATCTGTATCCTGCCTTGACATTGCCCCCGTGGTCTTCAAACTGAGAATTGTGTATCTTATCACCGCTGCCGTCTTTATAGTTTTTGTGATCCCGTCTGCTCCCCGATGCGTAAAGCCAGTAATCCGGAGCATTGTACTGGATGCGGCCATGGATGCCATAACCTTCAGGGTTGTCTCTGAAGGTAGTGATAAGGGAGCCGTGGAATGACGGGACAGGGGAAAAATTTCCTTTTTTTGTGATGATATTAACAACTCCGCCTATGGAGCCTGAACCGTAAAGGGCGCTTACGGGTCCTTTGAGAACCTCCACCCTTTCAATGTCTGCGGTATCCACGAGGCCGAAGCGGGCATTAATGTCCGTTGAGGTATGCACCCTTGCACCATCAATTAGAAAAATTACCCGGTTTCTGCCAAGGCCGCGGATGTTTATTTCAGAGCCCCATGGGGAATCCGGTGATACACTTAAACCCGGAATCCGGGTCAGGGCATCCGTGACACCTAAAGGGCTGCTGCGCAGAAGGCTTGCACCATCCATCAGGGCAGTACCGCCGGGTGTCTGGGAAATGGGGGTTTCACTGCCCCTTGCGGAAACAATTACCCTTTCAAGAAGAATAATATCTTCCGGGTTTTGGGGCTGGGATGCCGGGGCTGGTGAGGGCAAAATTAAAAAAAGAAGAACTAGACAGCTAAAAATATATGTTTTGTTGCGTAGTTTTTTATTGGCACGGGTTGTTTTTTGGCAAAGCGTAAAGCCGGGCAAGTTGTATCTCCTTATTTGATGATAAAGGGGTTACTGTCTTTTCGGGTACAAAGAAGCTCTTTGGGGCAGGTACAGGGACCTGCCAGGATTTAGTATTTTTAGGGTCCTTAAGGTCTTTAGAGTCTTTAAGGTCTTTAAGGAAGGCAGGCGCAGGGGCCTGCCCAAGCCATGAAGGGTGTTTGTAGGGGCAGGCCCCCGTGCCTGCCCGTCTTACCCTATTTGGTGTAAAGGGGCCTGTGCTGGTAGTGGGTGTGCAGCAGTTCGTGGGCCTTTCCGCTGCCGGGTGTTTCCAGAAACTCTTTATATATTTCCTGAATGAATGGGTTTTTATGGGAACACCGGATTTCCGAGTGCTGATCATCGGCGTACATTCCGGCAATACGGGCGTTTCTTACCTCATCGGTGGTGTTGTAGGGCTGACCACCGCCGGCTATGCATCCGCCCCTGCAGGCCATGACCTCCACAAAATGGTAGGGAGGTTCTTTTCCTTCGTCCCTTGCCTGACGTATTTCCGTGAGCAGATCCCGTACATTGGCGACGCCATGGGCAATGGCCACACGCAGTTCTTTTCCGTTAATATGAATGCTGGCGGTACGGATGCCCTCCATGCCCCTCACCTCCTCAAAGGTGATTTTTTCATATTCGCTGCCGGTGACAAGGAAGTATCCCGTGCGCAGGGCTGCTTCCATAACACCGCCGGTGGCACCGAAAATGGTGGCTGCACCCGTATATGCACCTATGGGAGAATCTGCTTCTTCATCGGGAAGGGAAAGAAAGTCAATGCCGGACTGTTTGATGAGCCGGGCCAGTTCCCTTGTGGTAAGCACCACATCCACGTCCTGTCGTCCTGATGCATACATATCCTTATGCCTTACAATTTCAAACTTTTTACTGGTGCAGGGCATGATGGCCGCAGAAAAGATTTTTTCCTTGGGTATCTCTTTTTTATCAGCATAATAGGTTTTTGTGAGTGCCCCCTGCATCATCATGGGGGATTTGGCTGTGGAGAAGTTGGGAATCATATCGGCACAGTGTTTTTCCATGTAATCAACCCAGCTGGGACAGCAGGATGTGATCAGGGGCAGCACACCTCCCTTGGTGAGGCGATCGACAAACTCCGTACCTTCCTCCATAATGGTAAGGTCCGCAGAAAAGTTGGTGTCAAAGATGGCATCCACACCTATACGCCTTAAAGCCGCATAAATTTTTCCTGTGGTTATGGTTCCCGGTTCAAGGCCGAAGGCTTCACCAATGGCCACACGTACGGCAGGTGCTATCTGTACTGCCACATGGAGTTCCGGATTCAGAATGGCATCCAGCAATTTTTTGGTGTCATCCCGTTCGTATATGGCACCCACGGGGCAGTGGGCACTACACTGGCCGCACTTGATGCATGGGCTTTCACTCAGAAGGGCACCGGCAGCGGGCATCATTTCCGTATGATCTCCCCTGCCGATGAACTCAAGTGCCCATACGTCCTGAAGCTGCTGGCATACCAGAACGCATCGGCCGCATTTGATACATTTTCTGGGGTCCAGAACAATGGACAGGGTGGATTCGTCTTTGGGAAGTTCTGTTATATTGGACTCAAAGGGGACTTCACGGATACTGAAGTTTGCCGCAAGGGTCTGCAACTCACAACTGCCGCTGCGTCCGCAGGTGAGGCACTCATTGGGGTGGTTAGAGAGAATCATCTCAACAATGGTCCTGCGGATTTTGTTGAGTTCCGGATCATGGGTGATGTAGCTGGTTCCTTCGCTGACTTCCGTAACGCAGGCTCTGGGAAGTTTTGGCATACCTTCCACCTTGACCACACAGAGACCGCAGGCCCCCCAGGGTGTGAGGTCGGGATGGGCGCAGAGGGTTGGAATATGAATGCCAGCCTGCTTGGCCGCCATCAGTACGGAAGTGCCTTTTTCGACTTCCATGGGGACATTGTTTATTTTTATATTTATTTTCTGCACGTATCCGCTCCTTCTTTTTTCCGTTCAATAACTATGCGATCTGTACAGCACCGAATTTGCAGCCTTCATGGCAGATGCCGCATTTGATGCAGTTGTCCTGATCAATGACATGGGGCTTTTTGCGTTCGCCCGTGATGCAGTTGTTGGGACATTTACGGGAGCAGACTGTACATCCGATACAGATATCCGGATTGATGGTGTAGGTGACAAGGGCCTTGCATACTCCGGCCGGACAGCGATGGTCCCTGATATGGGCCAGATATTCATCCTCAAAATATTTCAGGGTGGAAAGTATGGGGTTGGGTGCTGCCTGTCCCAGACCGCAGAGGGATGCTTTCTGCATGGGAACGGCCAGGGCCCTTAGCTGCTGAATATGATCCATGGTTCCCTTGCCCATGGTGATTTTTCTTAAAATATTATGCATTTTTCGGGTACCGATACGGCAGGGGGCGCATTTTCCGCAGGATTCGTCTACGGAAAAATCAAGGTAGAATTTGGTGACGTCCACAATGCAGTCGTCTTCGTCCATGACTATCATGCCACCGGAACCCATCATGGAACCTAAGGCTCCAAGGGTTTCATAATCAATGGGGGTGTCCAGATGCTCTGCGGTGATGACGCCGCCCGACGGACCGCCGGTTTGTGCTGCTTTAAAGGCTTTCCCGTTGGGAATACCGCCGCCTATATCATAGATGATTTCCCTTAAAGTGGTGCCCATGGGTACTTCCACAAGGCCTGAATTATTGATTTTACCCGTAAGGGCAAAAACCTTGGTTCCTTTGGATTTTTCTGTACCGATCTGACCAAACCAGTCGCCTCCCCTTAAAATAATCTTAGGGATATTGGCATAGGTTTCCACATTATTGATGACAGTCGGTTTCCCCCACAGCCCCTTTACTGCAGGAAAAGGTGGTCTTGGCCGGGGCATGCCCCTTTCACCTTCGATGGATGCGATAAGGGCGGTTTCTTCACCACAGAC
Source organism: Desulfobotulus mexicanus (assembly GCF_006175995.1). Lineage (NCBI taxonomy): Bacteria > Pseudomonadati > Thermodesulfobacteriota > Desulfobacteria > Desulfobacterales > Desulfobacteraceae > Desulfobotulus > Desulfobotulus mexicanus. The sequence continues at coordinate 61,797 of NZ_VDMB01000003.1, read as the reverse complement.
AAAGGCACCGGCACCTAAGCGGATTTCAATGTCAAAATCAAAACCGCTGCCTAAAATGTTTTTTCCAAGCAGACCGTATTCACGGGCCTGATCCATGGCCTTGTAGAGACGCTCAATGGCCAGGGGGTATTCCGCACGGATATAGATGTAACCCATGCTGGAGCCGCAGGCATATCCGGCCAGAGCCATGGCTTCCAGTACGGACTGGGGATCCCCTTCAAGTATGGAGCGGTCCATGTAGGCTCCGGGGTCACCTTCATCGGCATTGCAGATGATGAAAATCTCATCGGCCTGATCTTTGATGTCATGGGTGAATTTCCATTTCATCCATGTGGGAAAACCTGCTCCGCCCCTTCCCCTTAGGCCGGATTTTTTCAGCTCTTCGATGATGTCCATGGGCTTCATTTCAAAAAGAGCCATGCTTAAGGCCGCATAGCCGTCACGGGCAATGTATTCCGTGATGTCTTCGGGATTGATGATCCCGCAGTTTCTTAAGGCAATGCGTATCTGCTTCTGGTAGAATCTGGATTCTTTTGCGGGATTATCATGCTTGAGCATGAGTCTCTCGACGGGCTGACCTGCGATGATATGATCATTGATAATGGCTTTTGCGTCTTTTACGTCTACGTTGACATAAAAGGTTTCATCGGGAAGTATTTTTACTATGGGACCTTTGCTGCACAAGCCGAAGCATCCGGTTCTGACGATTTGCACGTTTTGGCAGATACTGCTTTCCATGGTAAGTTTTTTAAGCTCTTTGTAAATCTCTTCGGATTTTCCGGATTCACATTGCTTGCCGCTGCAGACCAGGCAAAATTTTTTATAAGGCATGTTTGGGCTCCTTTACCACATCCTGGGCAGGTTTATCAAAAACATGACCGCAGACCAGCTCTCTGCCGAGAATATGCCTGTCAACAATCCGCCGGGTCACATCGGGGGTCACCTTGCCGTATATAATATCCGGCATGCCGTTCATTCTTATTTCAAGGGTTGGCTCCGCATGATCGAGCCCCAAAGAGCCTGTTTTACGGATTATGGCATTGCTGATGCCCCTTTCTTCGAGGGTTTCATTGAGGGCCTGCAATACGTTTTTTGCACCGGATGCAATGCCGCTGCTGCCCATTCCAATGAGTATTTCTATTATGTTTTCATTGCCTTTGCGTTCATGGAGTTCTAACCGTTTTTTTTCCCGCAGTTTTTTCAGTTCTTCTCTGGGATTCATCTCCATTATTTTCTCCTTATTGGATACTTCGACCGATATTTCCGTAACTTTACTGTTGCCCGGAGGACTTGCTGTGGTATTTGGATATGATTCCAGCAAGTTCATCGGTTTTCAGGACGCCAAAGACTTCGTCATTGATGGTCATTACCGGTGATAGTCCGCAGCAGCCGATGCAGCGGACTGCTTCTACGGAAAATTCGCCGTCTTCCGTGGTCTCTTTTACACTGGCTCCCAGAAGGTTCTCTACTTCATGGAGAAGGTCCTGGGCACCTTTCAGGTAACAGGCTGTGCCGGTACATACTGCCAGTGTGTTTCGTCCGGGTTTTTCCTGTTTGAAGTAATGGTAAAATGTGAGAACACCATAGATTTTTGCCAGCGGTACATCAATATAACGGCTCAGTTCAATGGCGATTTTTTTCGGAACATAGCCGAATTCCTGTTGGATGCGGTGAAGGATCATGATGAGATTGCCCTTTTTTTCCTTCCAGATGTCGATGAAGGAGAGAAGCTCATCGGAAAGTTTTAACTCCTGCTGCATTTCCATAAATTTTACCCCCTTTGACTGAATCAATGTTCACAACTATATTTACAGGGTTTCTGCTGTCACAGCCTTGGCTACCCTATACCGTTCGGGGCTTTATATTCAATAAAAAAATATTGATGAAAGAAGGGTTTTTTTAAAGGTTGTACTATCGTTATCTTTAAGAACGTTGTTTATTGTATTGCATATCTTAGATTTGATTGGATATATATTAATAGTCAGGTTATGTATTTAAATGGGTGAAGGTGAATATGCGGTCCTGATGCAATGGATCATTAAGCCGTCTGATTTACCTTTATCGCATGAGATAAGGACTTTCTGCTGGACCAATGTAAGGCAGACATATTGCACATTATGATTTTTCAGGAGGTAAAATGGATCCGAAAATCCGATCGAATCTGGAGGCTGCCGGGCAGGAAGAGTCCGGTTTCGGGCCTCCATCTGGCAGGAAGACCTGGTATCGTTCTGTGGAAATGCCCTTTGTATGGCTCGGGGCAGGTCTTGTGGCTGTTCTGATTCTTTTTCTGATTTTTTTCCCTGGTAGATCTCAGGAGCCTGTTTTTCCATCGGGTGTTGGATCAGGTGCAGAATATGCCGAAATATCCGAACGTCTTGACAGACTGGCCTCTACCTTGGAGTCTTTGCGGATGCAGCGGATGTTTTCGGAATCCGGAGCTCCGGAGCAGGAAGAGCTTGTGTCTGTTATAAGAAAAATGAATGCAGATTTTTCTTTACAGATTGCCGCCCTTTCCAAAAAAATGGATGGTCTGCAGTCGGCTGTGGAAGCACAAAGCAGATCTGTGGCTCCTGCCATTGCTCCTCCAAAGACAGCAGAGACAACAGATGGAGATGCGGCTCTGAAAACCCGCAGATCTTCAACCACAAAGATGGATCCGGCCAGTTCCGCAGTTACGTCTCCTTCTGCCGGAGGCCTTGAATACAGCGTACAGCGGGGTGATACCCTGTTCAGTATAGCACGAAAACATGGGGTGACCCTTGGGAGTTTACTGGAAGTTAACAGAATGAAGCAGAGTGATCCCATTCATCCCGGACAGCGTTTGAAAATCCCTGAATAATTCTTTTGTTTTATTTTTTTAAATCCTGAACCCCATTCGGCCTTCAGTGCCGGACGGGGTTCATAAAAAGTGGATCAAGGGAATCATTTTTCTGGATCTGCTGTTAAAACTTCGGGAAAAAAACTATGTTTTTGTGGTTTTTTCCTATGGACCTTCTCTTTAAATTAGGCTAGCATAAAAAAGTAATCTTCATAGATTCTGATGAATCCCCATTAAGACTAAGGCATATTCACTGCACATATACCAATCAAAGCAAACCTGAAAATCAATCTCGTTTTTTGAAACGAAAGATTGTACCGCCTGTATAATAAAAAATACCAGATGACATCTGAGCACAGGAAATTATATTCTCTGCGAAAACAATGAAAAATTTATAGTCGGGGAATACATTGAATGTATTACTGTTATTAAGGTGCATTGTCGTCTACGGTATTTTGATACTTTTTCCTTCTTGACTGTCGTTAAATTCGATTCATTAATTAAAAAGCAGATACGATTTTTTATTCCATCGCCTGATAAAAATAATTTTTATATATGGGCTGTTTTATATACAGCAGGAAAAGTACAGGAGGTTTAATGACAAAGAATCAGGATTCGTCTTCATTTACCAATTCTATTCAGAGTATTGCAGAGGCCACGGGTCAGTTCTGGCGCTCCTTTTCGGAAACATGGAATGAAGCTGGTCAGAATATTCCTGGTCAGTCAGAGAATTTCCAGAAAAACTGGACGCAGTCTTTAACGGAAAACTGGGGTGGTTTTTTCAAAAACCTGGAAAATTGGGGTGGAAGTATGAATAAAGATAAAGAAAAATCCTTTGATCCTTCAGATATGGCAGCTCAGTTGGAGGCTGTGAATCGTTTTATGCAGGTATTTCAGAAGCAGACGGATTTTATGCAGCAGCGTTTTATGGAAAATGCCGGAAAACTGGGAGAAGTTTTTGAAACCATGGAAGGTAAAGGCAGCAGCAATGAATTTCTGCATGCATGGCAGGAAATTTATGAAAAGGAAATCCGAAAAATTTTTCATATCCCTCAGGTAGGGCTGGGGCGTGAATATCAGGAAAGGATAATGACTGCTCTGGATCGGTTCAGTCTTTTCCATGGCAACGCCATAGAGCTTATGCATTTTCTTTATATTCCCATGGAACAGAGCTTTTTGCAGATGCAAAAAGATATTGAGAAGATGGTTGCGGAAGGACGTATTCCAGAAGACAATGAGGATTACTACAAGTTGTGGCTGCAGAAGCTGGAGGCTCACTACATGGAGTTGTTCCGTTCTCCGGAATATACAACTGCCCTGGGTAAAACACTGGGAGCCATGGGAGAGTTTAAATCCGCAAGGGATGCCATGATAGAAGACAGTCTTCAGAGTGTCCCTGTTCCCACACGTTCTGAAATGGATGAACTGTATAAAGAACTTTATGCTTTAAAAAGGCGGATCCGGGATCTGGAAAAGAATGCAGAAAAATAGCCTGACGTTTTTTTCCTGCCACACTGGCATTGTTTTTTATAAAATTATCAGGGTTATTGTTTCGAATACTGGCGTCAATACAAGTAACGGGGGATTAATATGATGGATATGAGCAGGTTAACGGACAAGTTTCTTACGGATCTGGAAAACAATACGGAAAAAAATCAGGCTTATCTGAAAGATGCTGTTGATGTGCTTTTAAGTTCCCTTGACGATCAGATCGCAGCAACCCCCTATGATATAGTATGGCAGGAAGACCGTGTGCGGCTTAAGCATTACAGGTCTACGGCAGAGGGTAAGACCCCCAGAAAAACTCCCCTGCTTGTGGTTTATGCCCTCATTAACAGAGAAACCATGCTTGATCTTCAGCCAGGGCGTAGTGTTGTGGAAAAGTTTCTGGCGGATGGCATGGATGTTTACATGCTGGACTGGGGATATCCCACCCAAAAAGATAAGTATCTGTCCATTGATGACCATGTGAATGTTTATATAGATGATGCCGTGGATTTTATCCGCAAAAGGGAAGAGGTTGCTTCTCTGAATCTCATGGGTATCTGCATGGGTGGAACTTTTTGTACTATTTATTCTGCAATTCATCCTGAAAAGGTAAAGAATCTTGTTCTGACGGTTACGCCAACGAGTTTTGGGCATGAAGAGGGCCTTCTTCATGTCTGGATGCGGAGCCTGGATGCGAAAGCTGTTTTGAAAAATTACGGGAATATGCCCGGAGATATGATGAATTTTGGATTTCTTCTTCTGAATCCGGCTCGTTTGATGATTGATAAATATCGCTCTTTTATAAACAATCTTGGGGACAAGGTCTTTGTGGAAAACTTTATCCGCATGGAAAAATGGATCTATGACAGTCCCGATGTTCCCGGTGAAACCTTTCGCCAGTTTATTGAAGATTTGTATCAGAAGGATCTTCTTATTCAGAATAAGCTTCAGATTGGTCCCCATCTCATTGATCTGGGCAGAGTGACCATGCCTGTTTTAAATATCTATGCCCGCCTGGATCATCTGGTGCCGCCTGCTGCCAGCAATCAGATTACCAGTAAGATAGGAAGTAAAGATACTAAAGACATCTGCCTTGATACAGGCCATATCGGAATTTATGTGAGTTCCAAGTATCAGAAGGAGTTTGTACCGACCATTTCCCAATGGCTTCTTGAAAGGGATGGTGCCGTAGAAAAGCAGAGCCTGAAGGAATCTTTGGAAGAGTCCAATGCTGATGCGGCTTCCGAATCTGCTAAAAATACGAGAGCAGCAGGCAAAAAAGTTGCATCCGGGCAAAAGCAGGCTGGTAGTGGAAAATCCTATGCCGCTAAGAACAAGGGAAAAGGTACTGCGGGCAGGGTATGAAGGCTTTCCACGGTAAAGGTCGAAGGGATAAGGGTGGCTTGAGTACCCTGTCCATGATATTCATTGATTAAGCATATGTGAGGACACCTATGAATGGATTAAGCATTGATCAGATCTCCATGGGAGACAGCGCAACTTTTACCAAAACGATTTCTGAGTCGGATGTTTATCAGTTTGCCGGAGTTACAGGGGATTTAAATCCTGCCCATATAAACGAGGAGTATGCAAAGGGGACCGTGTTTAAAACCCGCATTGCCCATGGAATGCTGAGTGCCGGTTTTATATCTGCGGTTCTGGGAACCCGCCTGCCAGGACCTGGAACAATTTATCTCCGTCAGGAGCTTAAATTTCTTGCTCCGGTACGCATCGGAGATACCATCACGGCCAAGGTGGAAGTTACAGGTCTTGTGGTTGAAAAGAACCGTATTACCCTGAGAACAACCTGTACCAATCAGGACGGAACCCTTGTGGTGGATGGTGAAGCCCTGATGAGTCCTCCTAAAAAATAGATGATATGGTTTAAGTAAGACAAAAGCCGACTTCCTTATGGAAACCGGCTTTTGTTTTATTGGGTCAAAATTTTGTAGCTTCTGAATAGTTTGCAGTTATTCAGAAGCTATATTTTTTACTTGCTTTCAGCTTTTAAAGCAGCCTGTGCTGCGGAAAGCCGTGCAATGGGAAGACGGAAGGGTGAACAGCTGACGTAGGTCAGATTGTTGGCATAGCAGAAGGCAACGGATGCGGGATCACCGCCCTGCTCTCCACAGATACCTATTTTAAGGTCAGGCCTTGTCTTCCGGCCCCGCTCTACGGAATACTGGATCAGCTGACCGACACCATCCTGGTCAATGGTCTGGAAAGGATCGGCATCTATGATTCCTTTGTCCAGATAATCTGCCATGAAACCACCGGTATCATCCCGGCTGAATCCAAAGGTCATCTGGGTAAGATCGTTGGTTCCAAAGGAGAAGAAGTCAGCACACTCTGCCATTTTATCGGCCATAAGGGCGGCCCTTGGAATTTCTATCATGGTGCCATATTTATAATCAATGGAATCCAGGCTGAATGTTTTCAGGATATCAGCATAGACTCTGTCCGTAATTGCTTTGGCAAAGATCAGTTCTTTCACATCACAGGTTACAGGAACCATGATTTCAGGAAGGGGATTTTTTCCCTGACGGATCAGTTCAGCTGCGGCTTCCAGAATGGCCCGGACCTGCATTTCCGTGATTTCGGGATAGGTGATCCCCAGACGTACTCCGCGGTGTCCCATCATGGGGTTGCTTTCCTGGAGTTCTTCGCCCCTTCGGACCACATCATCAACTTCAATATCAAGGGCTTTGGCCAGTTCTTCCTGATGGATTCTTCCATGGGGAACAAATTCGTGCAGCGGGGGGTCCAGCAGACGAATGGTGACTGGCATTCCGTCCATGGTTTCCAGGGTGGCCTGAATGTCCCGCTTCATGAAGGGGAACAGCTCTTCCAGGGCTTGGCGGCGCTCATCTTCAGTATCGCTGAGGATCATCTTACGCAGAAGGAAAAGTGGTTCTTCGGAATCACCACCGTAGAACATATGTTCGGTTCTGAAAAGCCCGATGCCTTCGGCGCCGTACTCCAGAGAAACCAGAGTATCCTGAGGGCTGTCCGCATTGGTGCGTACACCCATTGTTCTGTACTTGTCCACAATGGTCATGAAAGCCTTGAACCGGGGATTTTCCGTGGCGTCCACCATTTTAAGGGCACCTTCATACACAAGCCCTTTGGAGCCGTTCAGGGTAACCACATCACCTTCTTTGTATACTTTACCACCAATGCGCATTTCTTTGGCTTTGAAATCCAGTTTGATCATGGCGGCACCAACAATACAGCATTTGCCCCAGCCTCTGGCCACAAGGGCAGCATGACTGGTCATACCCCCGCGGGCTGTGAGAATACCTTCTGCAGCACGCATTCCTTCCACGTCTTCGGGGTTGGTTTCTTCGCGTACAAGGATTACCTGCTTACCGCTTTTATGCCATTCCACGGCATCTTTTGCAGTAAAGACAATCTGACCGAAGGCACCGCCCGGACCTGCAGGAAGGCCTTTGGCAATGACGGTGGAAGTTTTTTCGTGGGCAGGATCTACAATGGGGTGAAGCAGTTCATCGAGCTGGGAGGGTTTGACCCGCATCACGCATTCTTTTTCCGTGATCATTTTTTCTTCCAGCATGTCCATGGCCATGTTCAGAGCTGCAGGACCTGTTCTTTTACCCACCCGGCACTGAAGCATGTAGAGGCGTTTTTCCTGTATGGTGAACTCAATGTCCAGCATATCCCGGTAGTGCTTTTCAAGATTATTTCGGATTTCATAGAGCTGAGCATATACCTCGGGCATTTCTTCCTCAAGGGAAGGAAGATGCTCATTCTGATCATTTTTGGTATCTTTGTTCAATGGGTTTGGTGTACGGGTTCCGGCAACAACGTCTTCTCCCTGGGCATCGGGGAGCCATTCTCCGTAAAAGCGGTTTTCTCCGTTGGCGGGGTTCCGGGTAAAGGCAACTCCTGTGGCGGATGTGGCTCCCATATTGCCAAAAACCATGCTCTGCACCGTACAGGCCGTACCCCATTGATCAGGAATGCCTTCAATGCGGCGGTAGGAGATGGCACGGCGGCCGTTCCAGCTTTTGAAAACAGCACCAATGGCTCCCCAAAGCTGATCCTCGGGTTTGTCGGGAAAATCCACGCCCAGTACTTCACGGACGGTTTTTTTAAAGGTGTCACAGAGGTTTTTGAGGTCTTCGGCAGGGATGTCCGTGTCATTGATGTAGTTTTTTTCTTCTTTGAGATCTTCCATGATCCGGTCAAGCTGGCTGCGTATACCCATGTCATCTATGGGTTCAACACCCTCGGCTTTTTCCATGACCACGTCTGCATACATCATGATAAGGCGGCGGTAGGCATCATAGACAAAACGCTCATTACCCGTTTTTTTGATCAGGCCAGGAATGGTGGCAGGGCAAAGACCCACATTAAGTACTGTTTCCATCATGCCGGGCATTGACTGGCGGGCACCGGAACGACAGGAAACCAGGAGGGGATTTTCCGTGTCTCCAAATTTCATACCCATAATACCTTCCACGGTGGCAAGGGCTGCCTGAACCTGCTCCCGCAGTTTTCCGGGATAGTTTCCACCGGAAGAAAGAAAATCATTGCAGCAGTCTGTACTTAAGGTAAAACCTGCGGGAACGGGAAGGCCAAGCTGGGCCATCTCTGCAAGGTTTGCACCTTTTCCTCCGAGAAGTTCGGCCTGGGTTGCATCGCCATCTGCCGCTCCATTACCGAAGCTGTAAACGTAGGTGGTCATTCTTTTTTCCTTCCTTTCACAAATACAGAAAAGACTGATGAAGTTAATATTTCGGGTGATATCACCGCTTTTTGAAGGGTCCACAACCAGAATGGCGATGGTGCGGACAAATAAATCCAGATGTTTCCGGCAGATGAATCGGGTCTGGCTGGCAGAAACATGGAGATAACAAAGTTTTCATACGTCTTTAATAAAAAAAATGATAAAATTATTTATTCATATATTCCATGTCTTATGCTTGCCATCGAAAAACATGTTATACGTATAAGGGAGTATCGAATCCGTTCCTTTTTGTTATCTGTCACAGAATATGGCAGAAGAGGAACGTTCAGTGGACCAGAGTTCAGAGACCAGAAATCAGCGTCTGTCTAAGTATTTTTAGAGGTGAAGTCAAGGAAAAACAGGGTTTTCCTTTTTACTGTGCCATGCCCGGAAACGGGGGGCTCTTTATTAAAGAGTCTTTTCCCTCAGGCTGGGGCATGGTATGTTTTTTCTTTTAGTTTGTTTTTTAATGTATGCCCCATGGATGGATAAAAAATGATACAGATTGATCATCTTAAGAAAAGTTACGGCAGCCAGGATATTTTTGATGGAGTGGGTTTTAAGATCAACAGCAGGGAGCGGATTGGTCTTGTGGGCCGCAACGGTCATGGAAAAACAACGTTGCTGCGGATTCTGTCCGGAGAAGAGCTGCCCGATGAAGGGCAGATCCTTATGCCGAAAAATTACCGTATAGGCTATGTGAGTCAGCATTTATCATTTTCAGAGTCAAGCATACTGGATGAAGTGGCTTCAGGTCTGCCAGCAGAAGAGAAGGATGCTGTGTGGAAAGCAGAGAAAATTCTTGCAGGACTTGGTTTTTCAGAAAAGGATATGGCTTCTTCACCGGATGTGTTTTCCGGTGGATTTCAGATCCGGGTGCACCTTGCAAAGGTTATTGTTTCAGAACCGGATCTTCTTCTTCTGGATGAGCCCACCAACTATCTTGACATTACTTCCATTCGCTGGATGGAGCGCTTCCTTTCCGCCTGGCCCAGAGAGCTTCTTCTGATTACCCATGACAGAAGTTTTATGGATAAGGTTGTTACCCATGTGGTGGGTATTCACAGGAAACGTATCCGTAAGGTGGCAGGAGATACGGAAAAATATTATATGCAGATGGCCCAGGAAGAAGAGGTTTATGAAAAGACACGGGTCAACGATGAGAAACGCCGCAGAGAAATGGAGCAGTTTATCCGCAGATTCAGGGCTAAGGCCAGGCTGGCGGGTATGGTACAGTCCAGGGTTAAGGCGCTGGGCAAAATGGAAAAGAAAGACAAGCTGGAAAATATCAAGGATCTGGAATTCAGTTTTCCCTACCTGTCTTATAAGGGAAAGAACATGCTTCAGGCCAGCGGAATTTCCTTTGGTTATGGATCACAGCCACCACTGATCCAGAATTTTTCCCTGACCCTGTCTGCGGGAGAACGGGTATGCATTGTCGGTAAAAATGGAAAAGGAAAGACAACGCTTCTGCAACTGTTGGCTCAGATTGCTGAGCCTTCAGAAGGAAAAATAAGTCTGAACCCCGGGATTGAGACTGGTATTTACGAGCAGACCCACATCAGCAGGCTGCATCCGGAACGAAGCGTGGAAGAGGAAATTCAGGCGGCCCATGGTGATTGTGAGCGGCAGATGGCAAGGAACATCTGTGGTGCCATGATGTTTGAGGGGGATCAGGCCTTAAAGCCCATACGCATTCTTTCCGGTGGGGAAAAAAGCCGGGTTATGCTGGGCCGTCTGCTGATAAAGCCCCACAACCTTCTTTTTCTGGATGAGCCGACCAATCATCTGGATATGAACAGTTGTGATGCCCTGTTGGAAGCCATTGATGCCTTTGAGGGCACCGTTGTAATGGTTACCCATAATGAGATGTTTCTCCATGCCCTTGCAGATCGTCTGGTGGTCTTCAAAGAGAATGGTCCTGTGGTTTTTGATGGCGGCTATGGAGATTTTCTTCAGAATGAAGGCTGGGATGAGGAAAATGAAGAGCAGGGAAGCATGGGTAAATCATCTGTTGTTTCGTCAGCAGTCTCTGGTGCAGAAAAAAATACGCCCAGCAGAAAAGATTTGAGGAAAATGCGATCTGAAATTATTCAGCAGAAATCTCTTCTTCTAAAGCCTGTAGAAAAAAAGATGGCCCTTTTGGAAAAAGATATAGAAATATCCGAAGAAAAGTTACAGAATCTTACTCTTGAAATGCAGGACCTGGCCCTGACGGGTGATGGTTTAAAAATGGCAACAGTTGCAAAAGAAATAGGCCTTCTGCAGTCAAAGATTGATACCCTTTACCTGACCCTTGAGGAAGAAACTATTTCATATGAGACGATCAAGGCTGATTTTGATCTGAAGATCGCAAACCTTGACCTATGTACAGCTTAAATACAAAGGTGATAAAGCATTGGCAAAAAACAGTGATAATCCATTGGATATAATTTGGGCTGTGGCACTGATCGGAGCAGGTGTGGGAATCATTTTCAGGATCCCCCAGGTGATGCCGGATATTCTAGCCGTAGAATCCTTTGCCGGATCCGGTTTTTTTATTCGTATCTGCTTCTATTTTATGGCACTTATTTTGATTGGCGGCGGTATAAGGAAGTTGTGGTATCGTTTTTTCAGGGCTTGAGTTTATTTCCCACTGAAAAACAGTAAAAAATTCGGGAGCTGCCATGGAAGCAATTGAAAAGAATCATGATGTGCAGAATTTGAAGTCTGAGGTTGAGTATCGTACCCGTCTTCAGGAAATTACCAATAAAATATATTCTGCCGCACGTATAGATGAAATTTTTATTGATCTTAAAGATGAGATTACATCTCTTTTTGCCTGTGAACGTCTGACAATTTACTATGTGGATGGTATAAAAAGGGAGCTGGTTTCCCGTTTTAAGAGTGGTGAGGAGATCGGTGAGATCCGGGTTCCTATTTCTCCCGGCAGCATAGCAGGATATTCCGTTTTTAATCAAAAACTAGTGAATGTTGGTAATGTTTATGATGACACGGAGCTGAAGAAAATTGATGCTGCCCTTGGCTTTGATAAAAGCTGGGATAAAAAATCCGGTTTTGTTACCCGTCAGGTTCTGGTGGTTCCCATCATTTATAAAAGTTTTCTTCTGGGTGCCTTGCAGCTCATAAACCGTAAAGACGGGACTGTTTTTGATCAAAGGGATGAAGTTTATGTGACGGAGCTGGCCGAGGTGCTGGGTATTGCTCTTCACAATCAGAAACGTCTTGCCAGCAGCAAACGGGTTACCAAGTTTGATTATCTTCTGGAAAACCATATTTTAACCCAGAAGGAGCTAAATGATGCGGTGGCCCTTGCAAGAAACCGCAAAGAAAATATAGAAAAAATTCTTCTGTCAGATGACTTCAAGATAGATAAGAAACATATAGGGGAATCCCTTGCCCGTTTCTATAAGGTTTCCTTTCAGCCCTACGATGATAAATTACCCATTCCTTCAGATTTGCTCCATGGACTGAAGGTGGGCTTTATGCGGGCAAATTTCTGGGTACCAGTGGGTACTGAGAATGAAGAACCCTGCATAGCCATTGATAATCCCCATGATTTGCAGCGGCTTTCTGAAATTCGTGCTCTTTTTCCCAATAAATCTCCTGTTTTCAATTTTTGTTTTAAAGAGGATATTAGCCGTTTCATTGATCGTTTCACCCAGGCTGATCATCAGCAGGGCATGTCCATGGATGAAATCCTTTCCCAGCTTCAGGATGCGGAGGAAGAGGAGGAGGAAGCCCAGTCCGCTCTTTCCGAGGAAAGCAGTGCAGTGGTACAGCTTGTGAACAAAATGGTTCTGGATGCTTTTGCAAGGGGTGCTTCGGACATTCATATAGAACCCTATCCCGGAAAACAGAATACCCATATCCGGGTGAGGGTGGACGGAGCCTGTGCCCTTTATCAGACAATTCCCTACAGTTACAGAAATGCCATTGTTTCCCGTATAAAAATTATGGCGGATCTGGATATTGCAGAACGCAGAAAGCCCCAGGACGGTAAGATAAAATTCAGTAAATATGGGGGGAAGGATATAGAACTACGTGTGGCAACGGTACCGACCCAGGGAGGGTTGGAAGATGTGGTTATGCGTATTCTGGCTGCTGGTGAACCCATTCCGCTGGATAAAATGGGTTTTTCCCAACATAATTATGATAATTTTATTAAGACCATACAGCAGCCCTATGGAATTATTTTTGTCTGCGGGCCTACGGGCTCCGGTAAAACCACTACCCTGCATTCTGCCCTTGGTTATATAAATAAGCCTGATCGAAAAATCTGGACGGCTGAAGATCCTGTGGAAATTACCCAGAAGGGTCTCAGGCAGGTGCAGGTCATGCCCAAGATCGGTTTTGACTTTGCCGCAGCCATGCGGTCTTTTCTCCGTGCCGACCCGGACGTTATTATGGTTGGGGAAATGCGTGACAAGGAAACCACACAGATCGGTATTGAGGCCTCGCTCACAGGTCATCTTGTCTTTTCCACCCTGCATACCAACAGTGCTCCGGAGAGCGTGACCCGTCTTCTGGATATGGGCATGGACCCCTTCAACTTTGCAGATGCCATCCTATGTATTCTGGCCCAGCGCCTTGTGCGGACACTTTGTAAAAACTGCAAGGAATCCTATCACCCCACAAGGGAGGAGTATGAAGAGATTGTCAGGGAGTATGGTGAAGAAGGGCAGTTTGAAGAACATAATGGTATTTCTTATTCAGAAGCCCTTGAGTTCCGCAGGCCCAAAGGATGTGACCGCTGCAACCAGACTGGATATGCGGGTCGTATGGGGCTGCATGAGCTTCTGGTGGGTACGGATACGGTCAAGCGTCTGATTCAGCGCAAGGCACCCATGGAGGAAATCCGGGATCTTTCCATTGACGAAGGCATGAGAACCCTGAAGCAGGATGGGATTATCAAGGTCTTTGGCGGGCATACGGATCTGCTTCAGGTTCGCAAGGTATGCATCAAATAAAAGAGCAGAGTCGCTTTTTTAGTAATTATAATTTATTTCAGGATAAGATGCCGCAACATGGTGAGCTTTGCTATTCAAGTTTATCCCTTAAGAATTTTTCCAGCTGTTTTTCGTAATAATCTGTCTCATCCATATTTCTTTTCTGATAATACAATGCTTTACGTCCATAGTAAACTGCTTCTTCCCTGCGTCCTGTTCTGTGGTATCCTTCTGCCAGGGTATCGAGAATATAGGGCGCTTCCGGTTTTTCGTGTACGGCCTTTTCTGCAAAGTAGCTTCCAAGTACTGGGTCAGCAATACCGCTGTCTTCGGCGGTGATGTAAAGCCATGCAAGATTATTTAAAAGATCGGCATCCCTGTTTCCTGTATTCAGGGCCTTGTGATAAGCGGAAAGGGCCTTGGTATAAGCCTTTTTTTCCTGATAGAGGTCTCCTAGATGGCGCAGAAGCAGGGGATCTTGTTTTTCATTGTGGATTTCCATCTCAAGGGCACGGATAAAAAGGACTTTTTGAATGTTGTCATCCCAGCCAGCCCATTTTATATATCCCCCACCTGCTGCCAGCAGAATCAGAAAAAACAGATAAGCCAGCACAGATCGCTTGACCTGCCTGTCATGCTGAAAGGCAATGTTATGATTTTTCTCACACTTTTCCAGAAAACCTATTCTCTGGCTGATGCTGAAATGGTGCCAGTTGGGTTTGTCCGGATTCTGACCTGTCATATTGCTTAGGGTGTGAAAGGTTTGAATAAGGTGTCGGGCGGTCCCCTGTACCCTGAAGGCGAAGGCATCGGCCTGTCTTTCAAAATTCCGCATGAAATATCCGAAAAGAAAACGGAAATAGAGGATAAAAAGTGTGAGGGTTATGAAAATACCCAAGGCCGTTGCCAGTGCTGCAGGGGATAAAAACGAAAAAAAGGAAAGGAGCATAAGCCCCGGACCAAGGATAATAAGCTGATAGAGAAAATCCAGAAAAAACCATGAAACCAGAAGAAAACCTGCAAGAATAAAAACATAAAAAATCAGATGGCGGTAATGGGCATGGCCTGCCTCATGGGCAATGACGGCCTCAAGTTCTTCCGGGTAAAGGTATCGCAGCAGGGCAGGGGTTACCAGAATATAGCGGAATCTCGCCCATGGTCCCATAATGCCTGCGGTCAGCATGCGTCCCCCGAAAAGCGGCCAGATCAGGATATCCTTGAAGCCGGTTTTTGTTTCTTGAAGTACTTTTTCAATGCGGTGGCGCACAGGACCGGGAGGCAGGGGAGAACAGCCCCAGAATCTCTGGATGCAAACAGGGGCAAATAAAAAAATGGCGATAAAGATGCTGAGAAAATAAATAGTCTGCCCTGTGCTGCTGGAAAAAATTTCCCTGAAACCGGAAAAGGGCAGCAGCATGAAAAAATCGTGGAGTCCGGATAATACAAGCCATGGCAGAAGGGCAGGGAGGCTTAGTCCCATCTGTTCCCGGACAAAGGATTGCCGGTCACTTTCTTCAATGACTTTGCTGGATGCCATGCTGCCTGAAGCCATATGCCAGAGTCCCCAGAGAAGGACAAAATAAAAGGCAAGGGCAAAAAAGTCCCGGAGAAAGGGCAGGGTGTCTGCCAGAAAGATGGGGCAAAGCAGAAAAGGGAGGTCAAGTCCGTGAACAAAGAAGGCGAAAAAAACAAGAAGCAGGAGGTTTTGGGCCTGTATTCGTCTGTGCCATTTTTCAGCAATGCCTGAAGGGGATAGATGGCTGTATTTTCGTAAGGATTTTCTGTTCCACAGCGTTGTCAGAATAAAAAAAACCAGGCATACGGTCAGAAGGTTAAACCAGCCGGTAAAGCTGTGCCGGAGCTCTGCCGCTGGCACCCAGGCTGTAACAAGAATCAGAGCCGCAATGGTATAAAACAGTTGATAGAACATAGGGTATCCATATTTTAGGCATTTTACAGTGTGATCAGGTTAATTTTTTTTGCCCGCCCTGAAATACCTGTCCTTTTCACTGTAAATACATCCGCAATAGCTCTGGCGGTACATGCCCTTTTCCTTTGAAGTTTCAATCCCTTCCTGCCAGCCTTCCCTGAAATCCCTGTAAAAAAAGGGAATGCCGGCGCTTTTTCCTGCGGCTTCTCCCGTATCACGGATCAGGGCATGGTTTTGAAAACGGCTGTAGAGAAGGGTTGTGGAAAAGGCATCAAATTTTCCTCTTTTTGCCAGAAGTGCCGTTGCTGTAAGGCGTTTATGGTAACATATACGACAGCGTTCCTTTTCCCTGAAAACCATGGATTGCAGGAATTCCTCCAGTTCGTATCCTTCCTGAAAGATGACTTTCATATCCATTTCAAGGGCATATTCTTTCATGGTTTCTTCCCTGCGGAGACATTCCGTCAGGGGGTGAATGTTGTGGCGGTAAAAAAAGCCCATGAGGCTGTGGCCTTCTTCCCTGAGGGTTTTTAAAGGATATATGGTGCAGGGGCCGCAACAGGTGTGCAGAAGTATTTTCATGGCTGGATTCGCTTTTTTTTAAGATCTTGTACCAAAAATTGCGGTTCCGATGCGTATGAGTGTGGCACCTTCTTCGATGGCCACTTCAAAATCATCACTCATTCCCATGGAAAGAATGGTCATGGGCGAAGGCAGAATATTTCTGGCGTTATTTTCTTCCATGAGCTCCCGGAGGGTTTTAAAGTGGATGCGGTTTTCTTCCGCATTTTCTACGGGTGGAGGAATGGCCATAAGTCCCTGAACACATACATGCTTTAGTCCTGCAATGTTCCGGAGAAGTTCCGGCAGGTCTTCTGGAGGAATGCCAGCTTTGCTCTCTTCTCCACCCAGATGAATCTGGATCAGAATGTTTTGTGTTTTTGATTGCTTTTCTGATTGCTTATGGATTTCTTCCGCAAGGCGCAGGGAGTCAACGGAGTGGATGAGATCAAAATAACGGACCACAAAGCGGGCCTTGTTACGCTGCAGATGTCCGATAAAATGCCAGGATATGGGGAGCTCTGCGAGGTTTTCTGCCTTTGTTGTGGCTTCCTGCACATAGTTTTCTCCGAAAAGAATCTGGCCTGCTTCAAAGGCCTCCCGGATAAGGGATTCCCCTTTGGTTTTGCTGACCGCAACAAGATTTGCACTGTCAGGATTTCTCCCGCATGACAGGCAGCTTTTTTCCATACGCTTTTTAATGTCCTGCAGTCTATGGGTGATGCTCACGAAATATTATCTCCATTATGTTAATCCTGGTATTCTGGGCTGATGCCTTCCTGAGCAAGGGTTTCCATGACCTCACAGATTGGCAGGCCCACAACATTGGTATATGAGCCCTTGATACTTCTTATGAAATGGGCAGCCAGCCCCTGTATGGCGTAGCCCCCTGCTTTATCATAGGGCTCAGAATCTGCTGTATACCATGAAATCTCCCTGTCCGAAAGCTGCTTGAAAACCACATCCGTTGTGACGGCGTAGGAAATAGTCTTTTCCTTGAGCCTGTTCATCAGGCAGACGCCGGTTATGACCTGGTGGGTACAGCCGCTGAGCATACGAAGCATGGATGCGGCTTCAGAGGCCTTGCCGGGTTTGCCCAGAATATTATTTCCTTTCACCACAAGGGTGTCGGCGGCAAGAACCCAGTTTTCAGGGTAAAGAGCAGATACCTCGCGGGCTTTGGCTGATGCAATGGCTGTGGCAAGATTTTCAGGGGTGTCTGCCTGAATGCTTTCTTCGTCAAGCTGACTGCAGATAATAGCGAATTGCATACCTGTATTGGAAAGCAGTTCCTTTCGCCTCGGAGAGGCGGAGGCAAGGATGAGCAGGGATGAATTTTTTACCTTGTGCATGATTCTTTCAGCTCCCTGATTTTAATTTTGTTTCGATACGGATAATGTCTTCGGGAAGATCCACCTCAGGTGAGTCGTGGGGGGTCATCACCACACGGATGGTATAGCCATGTTCCAGTACTCTGAGCTGTTCCAGTTTTTCGATATCTTCAAGCTGGCCTGTGGAAAGATCTTTGAATATATCAAGGAAGCGTCTGGTGTAGGCATAGACGCCCAGATGCTTTATATAAGTAACTGGTGTATTTTCATCTCTTGCATGGGGAATGGTGGCCCTGGAAAAGTAGAGGGCATTGCCCCGGATATCCGTTACCAGTTTCACATCCTTGGGATCATGGATTTCCCTTGTGTCCTGAATGATATAGCCAAGGGTTGCCATGGGCAGATCCGATTCTTTTTCAAAGGGTGCTGTCACTTCATCTATGCATGAGGGATGAATCAAGGGCTGATCCCCCTGTACATTTACAAGGATATCATCCGGGGAGAGTTCAAGAATCCGTGCGGCATCTGCAACCCGGTCTGTGCCGGATCTGTTTTTTTCTGATGTGAGGACGGCTCTGCCCCCAAAGGCTTCCACGGCCTTGATAATCCTCAGATCATCGGTGGCCACCACCACGGTATCCACGGCTGCTTTTGCACAGCGCTGATAAACGTGCTGAATCATCGGAATACCATCGATGGGATGCAGGGGTTTGCCTTCAAGCCTGCTGGAGCCCCATCGGGCGGGAATGATAACCGTTTTTTTCATTGAATCCTCCGGAAAAATTAAGATGGATGAGGTGCAGGGCCCATAGCATGAGGCGCTGAAGACAAGTCAGCCATAAAGGCCATAACAGATACATGGCTTTCTGCACAGGGAAAAGGAATCTTGAAATGCCGGGTGGATACGGGTATGAAAAGCATGTTCTTAAAACAGCAATGTAAACAGGGAGGTTTTATGGCGGTTCTGAATGTGGTTTTGCATATGGATGATCCCGATGACAGGCGTTTGGGTATCGGACTGACCAATCTTGAAAATCTTATCCGGGCCGCAGGTGGTCCTGCCCATGTGAATGCCCACTTTGTTGTGAATGGTCCGGGTGTTCTGCTTTTCCGTGAGCTTGCAGCGGATTTTGCAGAAAGGCTTTTCGGTCTTGCCGAGGCAGGAGTTCATTTTGTTGCCTGCCAGAATGCTCTCAGGGCCAAAGGGATGGATGTTTCTGAACTTCCTTTGGGTATGAAAACCGTACCTGCCGGGATTCTGGAGCTGGTACGCCTTCAGCAGGAGGAGGGCTGTGCCTACATCAAGCCCTGATGTCTTGAATGAGAAAAAAGTTATTGCATACTACCGGGAGCTGGCATCTACATTTATTGAAAGAACACTGAAGCTGGATTCTTCTGCTTTTCTCAGTGATTTTGTGAGTTTTCTTCCGGAAGGGGCAAGGGTTTTCGATATGGGCTGCGGGTCGGGCAGGGATCTGAAATGGCTGAAGGCACAGGGATTCCATGCAGAAGGTCTGGAACGATCTCCGGAGCTTGCGGCTTTTGCAAGGAGTTATTCCGGTTGCAGGGTCTGGGAAGCTGATTTTGAAAACTGGGATTTTAAAGATATTAAGGCGGATGGTCTTCTTTTTTCAGGTTCCCTTGTGCATCTGCCCGAAGAAAGAGTTATTTCTGTTATGGAAAGGCTTGGCTCCCTCCTCACAGGTCACGGAAGGATTTATGTTTCCCTGAAGGAAGGAAATGGAACTTACAGGGATAAAAACGGACGGATTTTTTATCTTTGGGAAAAAGAAAAGGCTGAAAGCCTTTGGGGAAAAGTTGGCCGGAATATTCTTTTTTTCAGTAGCCAGAAATCCGGTGCAGGTACGGACTGGCTGAGCTGGGTGCTGGAGTGAGGTAGAATGCCAAGGTCAACGGGAATTGTAAGGCGGAAAAAGCAGGATGTGGGAGTGGTGAGCAGGTACGTTTTTCCGGACATAAAAAAGGGCCTCATTTGTTCCTGGAATTTGTATCCAGGCTCAAAATTCAACCCCAAACATAAAGAAAATCGAATGATTTTAAATATTTGGTGGAGCTGAGGGGGATCGAACCCCTGACCTCATGGCTGCCAGCCATGCGCTCTCCCAGCTGAGCTACAACCCCACATAAGAAAAACATCGTGTGTGGATTTAGCGGATGCAACAGAGGCTGTCAATAAAAAAACTGCCCGGTATTTTCTGACCAAGGCATAATCTCTGAAAAGAGGAAACCTTTGCAGTATAAAGAAAAATGTATTGAAAAACCGATCGGATGCTATATTCTAATTTATTTGTAAAACCATGTTGGATTGAAAATTGGTTAGTGTTTGATATAACTTTTTGAAAAGAAAAGGATCTTTCTATGCTGGCACGGATACGGGCGAAGGCGTCCTCCTGGATGGTCAAGTTTATCCTGGGCATTATCGTCCTTGTTTTTGTTTTTCTGGGCGTTGAGTCGTATCATATGGGACAACATAACAAGGCTGCTACGGTGAACGGCAAGGTAATTGCTGTGGATGACTACAGGGCGGAATATCAGGCCCTTGTGGATCAGATCCGCCGCCAGTTCGGTGGCACTGTTTCCCATGAAATTCTGGAACTTTTTCAGGTAAGGGAACAGGCCCTGCAGCGGCTTATCGAGCGTGAACTGCTTCTTCAGGAGGCAGACAGTTACAAATTGCAGGTCACCGATGATGAAGTGGCCCATGCTATTGCGTCTATTCCGGTTTTTCAGAAAGACGGACGTTTTGATTCAGGTGTTTATCAGAATCTGCTGCAGGCCAATGGCATGAGTGTGGCGTATTTTGAGCAGAGACAAAGACAGGATCTGCTTTTAGCGAAACTGCAGGATCTGATTTTTGGCGGGGTTACGGTCTCCGAACTGGAAGCTTTGGACTTTTATAATTCAGAAAACAGAAAAGTAGCCATTGAGGCTGCCCTTTTCCGACCTTCGGACTTTACACCGGAACCCATATCTGAAGAAGATCTTCTTGCCCGCTATGAAAGCCATAAAGAGGCATACAGGACAGAACCCATGGTCAAGGCTGTTTATTTGCGTTTTGACCCGGAAAATTTTATTGATCAGGTAAGGGTTTCCGAGGAAGATGTGCGCCATGCCTATGAAATGCGTCTGGCAAATTACCGGGAACCTGAAAGGGTTGCTGCCCGTCATATCCTCATTAAGGCAGATAATGCTGAAGATTTTGATGCGGTAGCTGCTGCGGAAAAGGAAATTCTTGTTCTGCGGGAAAAGATTCTTGCAGGAGCTGGTTTTTCCGATGTGGCAAGGGAGTTCTCCCAGTGCCCCAGTGCACAGGATGGCGGAAATCTCGGCGTTTTCCCGAAGGAGGCCATGGTAGCCCCGTTTTCTAAAGCTGCTTTTGCCCTGAATGAAGGTGAGCTGAGTGAGCCTGTGCAGACCCGTTTTGGCTGGCACTTGATTCTGGTGGATGAGAAGCTTCCTGAAGGTGTAAAGCCTTTAGAGCTTGTTGCTGAAGGAATACGATGGGAACTGCAGCAGGAAAAAGCAAGTCATGCAGCCTTTGATGCGGCGGATCAAGCCTATGATGCCACCCTTGCCGGAGCAGATCTTGGAGAGGTGTCAAGCTTATGGAATCTTCCTTTGAATGAAACTGCTTTTTTTGGGAGAAGGGGTCCTTCTTCCGGCGTTTCCGATGGCAGGGCCTTTGCTGAAGCATCTTTTTCTCTTATGGAGCATGAGGTAAGTGAACTTTTAGAAATTAATGAAGCTCTTTATCTTATTTCAGTGAAAGATCGTATGGAATCCAGGATTCCTCCCCTGGAAGAAGTTCGGGAGCGTGTGCTGGCAGATATGATGAAAGAGGCTGCAGATGCTCTGGCCCATAAACGGGCCATGGATGTGCTTACAGCATTGAAGAATGGAGAGGATACGGGGGAAGTGCTCATAAGTACGGGCCTTTTTGGACGGCAGGGTGCAATTCCGCAGCTGGGTTCTCTGCCTGCTTTGAGTCGTGCGGTTTTTTCCCTTGGTAAGGAGGAAAATTTACCGGGAGAACCCGTTGTTCTGGAAGAAGGTTATGGGGTATTCCGTATTGTTGAAAGGGTCTTGCCCGATGAAGCCGCATTTATGGCTGATCGGGAAAATATTAAAAAAGAACTCAGAGACCGCAAAGAAAATCGTATGTATACCCAGTGGATGGCTTCTTTGAAGAACAGAGCAAAAATTATTATTGAGCCTGCTTTTCAGCGGGAGGGGTAAAAAAGGTTTTCCCTCTCTGCCCTGCAGGGAGGGAGATGCTCTTTTATCTTTGGAAATTATACTATTACAGGCTTTCTTCGTTGTTTCGACTGAGTTGCAGACCTGCTGCAAGTTCAGTCTGAATGGCATCAAGGAGAGGGCATTTTTTAAGGCATGCCGGAAAAGATTCCTTTTTCGTGCAGTCAAGGCAGGGACTTTTTTTTAAATACCCAATCTCAAAGTCAAAACGATCCCGCTTGATATATTTTTTTCTGTGATCCACTGTTTTCATGATTCATGCCCTTTAAGGAAGCTTGCAAAAATATAGTTTCATTTAAGCCTATATCATGGGCTCTTTTTTTGGCAAGGCTGTTTTTTACCTGAACCTTCAAGGTTCCGGTACTGCCGGATATCTGAGGAACTGTAAGCTTATTTTTTTGTGAGTTTAAGGTTTGTATCTTTAAGGAGAGACCGTGAACCCTTCAGTTGTTGTTTTAAGACGTATTTTCTGGCTTGCGCTTTTGTTTTTCATTCCCCTGTTCACCTTTGCAGGATGGCTTGCGGCCTATGTACCCCCTGAAGCTGGTATTCTGCCATCATCCATGGATGCTTTCCGGCCTGTCATTCCCCATGCAGGTGCTCTGGCGGGTCTTTTTTCTGCCATTGTGTTTAGGGCAATCTGTAGTCTGCTTTTAAATAAGCAGCAGAAGACCCTTGTTCCACAACCCTCTGCAAAGGAAATGAAACCAGCCAGATTAAAACCCGAAGAAGATCCGGCTACAAGAAAAGCCAGGGAAGAGCGCATGTTTTTGTATCTCCTCTCCGTTTTGCAGAAAGAAGGCAGACTGCTGGATTTTTTTGCAGAAGATCTGGATCTCTATGAAGATGATCAGATAGGTGCTGCTGTGAGACCTGTCCATGAAAGTGCCCGTAAAATTCTGTCCCGTTATATGGATCTGGGTGTTGTAATGGAAGAAGAGGAAGGCAGCCGGATTACGGTTCCCAAGGGATTTGATCCTTCACGGATCAAGCTTGTGGGAAAGGTTGCAGGAGAGCCGCCATTCCAGGGTATTCTGCGCCATCGGGGCTGGCGGGCCAGGGGAGTTCGTATGCCTTCCTTCAGTGATGCAGGTGGGGCGGATGTGTTGACACCTTCGGAGGTTGAAATTCTCTAAAAATGGTATGGCGGTCCGGTACATATAAAAGCCAGCGTTTTTCATTTTTAAGATATCCGGAAGTGAGAAGTATTATTAAGGATATTCTTCTTGTCCTCGTTTTTTTGTTTTTGGGTGTATATTTTTTTGCTTCCGGGCCGGAGTTATATTTTTTTCATCAATGGCAGTATTCATCTGTTTTTTTTCTTAAAAACTGGCTGGTTCTTTTTTTTGTGCTGATTCTTATCTTGTATGGTTTTCGCAGAAGCTGGGATCAGATCCGTCTCGCTGGCCTTTTGCATAAAACTGACAAGGAGCTTGAATCCTGTAAAATTCGCTATCATAAAATTTCTGAAAATATCAGGGACATTTATTGTGAAATTCTTTTTGATGGTACAATTATGGAGGTCAGTCCTGCCATTATCAATTTTACAGGTTATAGTCGGGAAGATTTTTTAGGGAAAAAAATTCACAGATTTTATGCAGACCCCGGAACAAAGGATATTATGGTCCGGCACCTTCTGGACCATGGAGAGCTTAAAAATTATGAGCTGGATTTTCGCACCCGTTGGGGAAGTATTTATACGGGTTCTCTGAATTGTGTACTGGAAAGGGATAAGCGGGGGGAGCCTCTCTGTATTTATGGTACAATGCGGGATGTCACGGAGTGGCGTAAAACCATACGCCTTCTGGAGGAAAGTGAGCAGAGATACAAAGGGATTCTTGAAAATATTAATGATGTTTATTATGAGATGGACCTTGAGGGTAAAATTGATGATTTAAGTCCTGCCATAGAAAAGGCTTCTCAGTATCAGAGAGAGGATCTTATTGGTACATATCTTTTTTCCCATTGTGAAAGCAGTGAAAAATCTCAAGCAGATTTTTTCAGCAGTCTGCATGAGCAGGGTTTTTTGCATGATTTTGAACTTAATCTAAGAAACAGAGCTGGAAATATCCGTAGCTGTTCTTTGAATGCAGAAGTGGTTTTTAGTGATCAGGGCAAACCTTTGCGTATTATAGGCTCAATAAGGGATATTTCTGATCGCAAGCAGGTTGAGGAAGCCTTGAGAAAATCCAGAGATGAGCTGGAGGAAAGGGTTACTCAACGAACAGAAGAACTTTTGCATACCAATCAGAAACTGCTTCGTGAAATTGAAGATCGTAAACGTATTGAAACAGAACTTTTACGCAGGGAAGAAACCTTTCGAGCCCTAACGGAAAATTCTACGGATATTATCATTCGTTTTGCAAAGGATTTGTCTCTGGATTTTGCCAACAGCTCTGTAAAACGTATGACGGGTCTTCCGGCCCATGAAGTCATTGGTAAAACTCTTTATCAGGCTCAGTTTCATGATAATCTCTGTCACCTTATGGAACAGCAGCTTTCCCTTGTCTTTGAGGAGGGGATATCCAGCAGCTTTATATTTTCCTGCCCGGACAACAGGGGAGGTCGCATTTATGACTGGCGGATGGTTCCTGAATGGTCTGGAGATGGTAAGGTTGTAAGTGTTTTGTGTACTGCCAGAGACATCACCCTCCTGAAATCTGCTGAAAACCGTATTAAAGTTTTGACACAGGAGCTTATCAGGGCTCAGGAAAACGAGCGGCAGAGGATTGCAAGGGATTTGCACGATCATATTGCCCAGGATCTTGCCACCCTTAAAATCATGTCACAGAATCTTTTTGATGTATGGGAAGATGTACCCCATGTACTGAGGCAGAAGGCTGAAATTTTAAACCGTACTCTGGGCAATTCCATTCAGTCGGTCCGGGACCTTGCCTATGATCTGAGACCTCCGACTCTGGATGCTCTGGGGCTTGTCCGCACGCTTTTTGTGTACTGTGAGGATGTCAGCAGTAAGTATGGTATCCTTGTGGATTTCTCTTCTGCAGGCATGGATGCCCTGAATCTGGATTTTGATACGGAGATTAACCTTTACAGGCTTTTGCAGGAAGCTTTGAGTAATGTTCGTAAGCATGCTTCGGCAACCAGAGTGACTGTCCGGCTGGTTGCATCCCATCCCCATATTATTCTTCGCATAGAGGATGATGGTAAAGGGTTTGAACCTGATGTCCGTATGGGAGAAGCGTTAAGGGAAAAGCGTATGGGACTTCGCAGTATGGAAGAAAGGGTTGCGCTTCTGGAGGGAGAGATGAAAATCATTTCTGCGCCCGGTGCGGGAACACGTATTCATATTAAAGTTGCCATGCGGCTTAAGGAAAATGATTATATACTGCCCTTGCTCACCAGCTTTCCCCATGATATTGGAAATATGTGAGAAAAGGTCAGGAGCTGATAATTGTATTTTTTTTGAAAAGACGGGTCGGTTTTTAATTGTCAGGAGACACCATGGAACAGATGATTTGGGATGAGAGTTTAAATGTTCGGGTGCAGAATATTGATGAGCAGAAACAAAAAATAGTTGAACACATCAATAAAATATACCAGAAGCATGCAGAGAGGGCAGAGCCCAAGGTTCTTTTTGACCTTTTGAACGAGCTGGGTGAAGGTTTGCGCATGCATTTTGCCCTTGAAGAAAAAATCATGCAGCAGCAGGGATATCCAGAACTGATTGATCACAGAAAGCTGCATAAGCTTTTTATAAGGAAAACGCTGAACGTCAGGCGTGCCCTTGCAGATAATCCTGACAATGTTAAGGATGAAAGTCTACGGTATCTTGGAGACTGGCTGTTGGCCCATATCCGTTCAGAGGATCAGCGTTTTGCGCCTTATGCCAGAATACGTATGTTTATAGATCGTCAGAAAAAAAGCAAACGCATGCGTTAATCTTTTTTTTTAAGACTTTTTATACTGCCAAAAGGGCGAAGTGTCAGATGCTTATATAGCTTGTTTTATAAATAGCATTCCAGAAAATGCCCTAAGGCAGAGAAAAGAGTATAGAGTAGTACTGATAGCGATGATGCTCTGTTCTGGTATTTATCCTGTTTTACCCAATAATTCCAGCTCCGGTCTGGTGAAGACCCTCGGAGCTGGCCTGTTCAGGTGAAAGGATCTGTAGTGCGGTCCTTCACCTGGCATGGGTTTTTTAAGAAGGATTGGGATTTTTATTCAGAACATCCATTGTTTTGATTTTCTTCGAGAATCTCTTTTCTGATTTTTCTTCTGTTTTCTGACTTTGAACTGGAATAAAAGTTCCCTCAGATGTCCGACCAGTCCGGAAAGTTCCACCGCACTTTCTGGGCATCCCCCTTAAGTTCCGATGCTGTCAGTACACATCCTTTATCTGCTGTCAAAATAGTTGTCTGTGCATTTTTGAGTACATGAAAGGAGATTTCATGCCCATTCCCTTCACTTCCGGCCTTCCCGGACTGGACAAGGTTTTTAAAGGTGTCATGGCCGGAGACAATATTGTCTGGCAGATTGACAGCATAGAAGATTATCAGGCACTGGTGCTTCCCTTTGCCGAAGCCGCAGCTGGTCAGAACCGGAGACTGATTTATTTTCGTTTTGCCTCCCACCCCCCCCTTCTGCCCGAAGACAGCCCTGCGGAAGTCCATCATTTTGATCCACATACGGGTTTTGAAACCTTTACCACCCATCTCCATCAGGTGATTGAAGAGGCTGGATACGGTGCTGCCTATGTTTTTGACTGCCTTTCCGGGTTGGCCGGGGCCTGGAAATCGGATCAGATGCTGGGCAATTTCTTTGTGCTTACCTGCCCGAGGCTATATGAGCTTGAAACCGTTACCTATTTTGCCCTGCAACGCAATGCCCACTCTTCCTTTGCAACGGATCCCATCACGGAAACCACCCAGTATCTTCTGGATATTTTTCGTTACAATGAAAGGCTTTATATCCGGCCTGTAAAGGTGCAGTACCGTTCCACCTCTTCCATGAACACCATTCATCTCTGGGAAGATGCAGATACTTTCCCTCCCGTTACCCGCAGTGCCTTGATCGCAGAAATTCTTGCTTCCGCCAGCTGGCCGGGGCTGCATGCGGACAGAAGGTTGGGGTTCTGGCGAAGATCCTTTAGTGATGTACCAAGAATACTTGCAGAATCCAGGGCGGGGCTTTGCCCCAAAGAAAAGGAGATTAACCTTTTCATGCGCCTTGCCCGCCAGATGCTATCCAGAGACGGCCGCATGCTGGAGTTGATCCGAAGATACATGAGTCTTGAGGATATTCTCAGTATCCGGGACCGCATGGTGGGTATCGGATTCATTGGGGGGAAAGCCGTGGGTATGCTGGTGGCAAGGGCGATTTTAAAAAAAGAGAATTCCCGTTTCCATGAGCTGCTGGAAACTCATGATTCCTTTTATATCGGCTCCGATGTCTTTCATACCTTTCTTGTGAGAAACGGCATCTGGTGGATACGTCAGAAACAGCGTAGCCCTGAGGCTTTCCTTGCGGATATAGCCGAAGCCCAGACCCGTATCCGGCAGGGGCATTTCATCAATTATCATATGGAGCAGTTCATGAAGCTCATCGATTATTTCGGTGAGTCCCCCTATATTGTCCGTTCCAGCTCCCTTCTGGAAGACAATTACGGCAATGCCTTTGCCGGAAAATATGACAGTGTTTTCTGCGTGAATCAGGGGTCCCGTGAGGCACGTCTTGACATGCTGCTCAATGCCATACGCCACGTTTATGCCAGTACCATGAGTGAAAACGCCCTGCGTTACCGCAATCAGCGGGGACTTCTGGATAAAGATGAGCAGATGGCCCTGCTGGTTATGCGGGTATCGGGGCAGCCTGCGGATAATGCCTTTTATCCCCATGCCGCAGGTGTTGGTTTTTCCTACAATCCCTATGTCTGGAGCAGGGAGATTGACCCTAAAGCCGGGGTGCTGCGCCTTGTCTTTGGTCTTGGAACACGGGCCGTGGACAGATCCGATGATGATTATACAAGGGTGGTGGCCCTTAATGCTCCTTCCCGCAGGCCGGAATCCAACTTTGATGAAGTTTGTGAATATTCCCAGAGGCGTATGGATTATCTGGATCTGGCGGCCAACAAACTCCTTTCCGGATATTTTTCCGATATTGGAGCAAAAAACAAAGACATGCCCCTGCCTCTGGTGGCTTCCTCTGCTGGCGGAGGTATGCTGGGTAAGGGGCCTAGGCACTGGATTGTAACCTTTGACAGACTTTTGAGTCAGACTCCCTTTGTGGAGGATATGAAGGAAATTCTCCAGACCCTGCAGATGGCCTATGAACATCCTGTGGATATTGAGTTTGCCCTGAATTTCATGGGAGATGAATCCTACAGAATCAACCTCTTGCAGTGTCGCCCCCTGCAAGTGGAAGGTGTGGATGAGGTGGCCCTGCCCGAGGTGGAGATAGCGTCTAAGGATATGATCCTTGAAACCCGTGGGGCAGTGGTGGGAAAAAGCCGTATTCTCACTATAGACCGTTTTATTTATGTGGTTCCTGCCCTGTATGGGGAGCTGCCCGTAAAGGAGCGTTACGAGGTGGCCCGCATCATCGGCAGGCTCAACCGCCTGACGGACAGGGAAAACTGTAACCTCATGGTAATGGGGCCGGGTAGATGGGGAACCAGCAGTCCGGATCTGGGTATTCCCACTCATTTTGCAGAAATTGACCGGGTGCGGGTACTCTGTGAGGTGGTGACCATGAGGAAAAATCTCATCCCCGATGTTTCCCTCGGAACCCATTTCCTCAATGAGCTGGTGGAAATGAATATGCTCTATCTGGCCCTGTTTCCCGAAGGGGAGGGCAATGAGCTGAAAGAGTCCTTATTCCTCAACGCCCCCAACCGTCTGACGGAGCTTTTGCCGGATATGGAAAAATGGCAGGACATGATCCGGGTGCTGGATACCTCCCTTGTGGTGCCCGAGGGTACCCGCATTACCCTTATGGCCGATGCCGTGGAGCAGCGGGTGGTGGCTTTTCTGGATCGGAGGGGGGGATAGCTCCATTCAGACAGACGCAAGGCAGTTCCGGCTCTTTTCCGATGCCATGCGCTGTTTTTATGAGCTGCTTGCGGAGGGCTGGCTTTTTTGCCATCGGGGCCAGCCCCGTATATTCAGAAGATTCCGTCATCAAAATCTAAGGGGCTTTTCTTTTCTTTAATGGTGGTGGAAATAACTGTGTGGGTGTAGATCATGGTGGTGCGGATGTCGCTGTGCCCCAGAAGTTCCTGTATGGTGCGTAAATCCACATTGGCCGCCAGAAGATGACTGGCAAAGGTGTGGCGGAAGGTGTGGGCAGAGGCGCGCTTCAAAAGCTTTGACTTTCTCACGGCCATTTTTATGGCCTTTTGTACATGGGTTTCGTGGAGGTGGTATCTTCGCAGCTCCCCCGTATCCGGAACAAGGGTGAGTTCCTTGGATGGAAAAACCCACTGCCAGACAAGCTCCTTTGCCGCACCGGGGTATTTGCGTTCAATGGCGGAAGGCAGAAAAACCCCTGCATAGCCTGATGCAAGATCCTTTTCATGTTTTTCCACAACAAGGTGCAGATGGTTTTCCAGCTCTATTTTCAGTTTTTGGGGTATGGGAACGGTCCGGTCTTTCTTTCCTTTTCCATCATGGATGGTGAGAATCATGGCATCAAAATTTAAATCCTGTATTCTCAGCTTCATGCATTCGGAAAGCCTCAGTCCGCAGCCATAAAGAATTTTTACTATAAGATCAAAGGGGTATTTTAAATTTTCTATGACCCGCCACACCTCTTCCCTTGAAAGCACCACAGGAATATAGGGTTTCCTTTTTACCCG
The DNA here is from genome assembly GCF_006175995.1 of Desulfobotulus mexicanus. NCBI lineage: Bacteria > Pseudomonadati > Thermodesulfobacteriota > Desulfobacteria > Desulfobacterales > Desulfobacteraceae > Desulfobotulus > Desulfobotulus mexicanus. The sequence goes on along the minus strand of NZ_VDMB01000003.1, from coordinate 31,879 downwards.
CACCACCCCCTCCATCGTCCCGAATTCCCTGTGAAGCACATGGCGAAAAAAGAAGAGAAGGGCATTGAAGGCCTGATTCTGGGAGGATGCCGCCACCTTTCTTTCCACGGCAAGGTGGGTGAGAAAGCGTTTCACATCTTCAACATCCAGCATTTCCGGTGGTTTATGGAGGGTAAAGTAGCGGAGCTTTTCAGCCCAGAGGGTATAGGATTTCAGGGTTTTGGGAGAATACTGCCTTACCTTGATTTCATTACTGAGGGATAAAAGGGCTTGATTCCATGGGCATGGAGGGGCATTGGTCTGATTCTTGTTGCCTGAGGAAGGGGAATCCGCAGGCCGGAGAGAAGGTTCAGGAGAAGGGTCTATGCCTGCAAGGTATATTTTTACGGCCTGCTCTGCCTGATGGATCTGTGTTGCTGTCTGTTTTTTTTCTTTCAGTTTTTCCGTAAAGGGAAGGATGCTTCGGGAATCTGCATAGGGCAGGACCTTTTTTTTACAAAAATCCAGATAATAACGAAGCCATTTCAGATAATGTGGTCTTTCTCTGGGTGGGATGGCATTTTTTTCCAGAAGTATCTGAAATTTTGCCTCAAGGGCCTCAGGAAGATTGATAACTTATCCAGTTTTCTTTATAATTTTAAAAATGATGTGTTATCCAGTTAGCAGAATTATTACTTGACAGCTTGAGGGTTGTCAAGTATTAAAATAAAGATGTAGTTGTGCAGAACCACACAATAATATGTTCTCATACATTGAACAGGCTTTATCTCAAAAAGATCTTTTTCAAATTTTCATGTATTCATCCTATTAACTATTATTTTGCTTTTTCAACCTTTTCAGTTTACAAGAAAAGGTATCGTTCAACCGGGTGAATTGCAGTTCCGGGAATTGAAGCAAGAGAACAATTTTCATTTTCCGGGTAATTCATTTTTTCAAATCCCCCGGCAGGAATTAAAGCACACATTTTCCGGCCAGGGCAAGATTCGATACAGTGAAGCATATGAGAACAAGGCATTCAACGGGACCTGGTTTGCGGCACGGTTTTTTGGTTTGTTACTATTTTATCAATCAAATTCGTTAATTGGCCTTTGTCGTTTTATGCCACCAGGCCCGTTAATTTTTCGTTAGGCTCATAATAAACCACTCATGGTAGTTATATGAAATATCGAGAGCTATCCATTATTAAGCAAGTTGTACGTTGGAGTTGGTTGCGCTTTATTCTGACGTTTATTTTTTTACTTGTCATGCTTCCAGCTGCGGTATCGATTGTTATTTACTATATCGAGTCGAAAGCATTTATAATGAGCGACGCTATTCTGTTATCCCTATCAACAACAATCGGAGCTCCTTACAAACCAAATGCAGCACTATCTGTATCTGATATATCTCAACTTTTTCTTGTTATATTACGTTTCTATGGATATATATGGTTTGGCTTTTTTACGGCACTCTTGATTGCAAGAATTGGTGAGAATAGAAATAAAGCGCGTTTAGCCAATAGATGCGCAGTTTACTTTCATGATGGTTCCGGTTTCCTAGATGAAAGACCAAGCAGGTATTTGTTAGAGTTCAGGTTAATCGTTTTCCCTTATCCACCGATATTAAAGCCCGACATCACCGTTACCCTTCACCTCGCAAACGAATCTAATGAGAGAGATCAGATCCCACTAGAACTCACGCCAATGCAAGCCAATGAAGTGAAGGTATACCTTACATTTCGGGCCATATTGCCTAGAGATTGCCTTATTCTGCCAGATGAGAATCATTTAGAAGAATCCCGTAAACTACCAGAAGGCACTGTTGATGTTTGTATAAATATGATCGATTCCTATAGTGATAAGAACGTTTACGTTTATAAGACATATAGGCTACCGCATGATGCGAAAACGGGAAAATTCAAGGACGCGGTCACATTAGGAGAGCATCATGTAATAGACAAGGTGCTACCAGATAGCTTTGAAGTTATTGAGAAGGCGTGATATGAATACTATCCTCGTAAAGTGTCCTAATGGTTGGGCTGTTGCCAAAGAAAAATTTCCGACGTTCGCAAGTGAGTTAATAGAGAGCAGGGTTTCTGTGGAGGTTGCTAGTCCTACAGAGGCGAAAATATCTGTTCTTGTCGGAGAATGGTTGAACGCGAACACAGAGATTATACCTTGCCTGTCTATCCCAACGGGATGCAAGTATGGCTACCAGGCACAGCTAATTTACCGTCATGGGATAATTGAAGGATTGTCCAGGGTGGCGGCTATAGGCGAATTACCAGAAGAATGCCGGAAGGACGAAATCGGGACAGAGGAAGTTAGCTCGGAGATAGATTTGTTTCTTGTAAATAAATCTATAGAAGATGTTTACATAGAATTCTGTGTCAATAGTGAAAATATAATTGCAATGATAGAAAGCGGGGAGTATCTCCTCTCAATATCTATAAATGAGCTTGGTGATGGTGTTGCTGCGATAAATGAGCAATTACCTGATGCTGTTGAATTAGCAGTTCCACGGAAAAGCCAAATGACGTTCCCAGAAGATATTCGTAGAAGAATATGTTCGCCTACATCAATCCACATGGTGGAGGCCTATTATGGAGTGAAATCAGATGTTGTCGAAATTGCCTACAAAGCATACAACTCTATCCATGATATGTTTGGAATTTGGCCCCAAAATATCTGGGCAATGTCTAATGAAAACATCGTTGGCTATATTTGCAGGATTCCTGACTTTTTCGAGGTTGTGCGTCTTCTAAAGACAGGGCTTCCATTGATTGTTTCAATTAACTACAAAAAGGGAGAATTAACTAACGCGGCTATAGAAGAAACTCCGGGGCATCTGGTGGTTGTGGTAGGCATACAAGATGGTTTTATTATCTGCAATGATCCGGCCGCAGATAGTGACTCGAATGTGAGAAGAAGATACAAGATTGATGAGTTTGGAAAGGTGTGGATTGAGAAAAAGGGTGTAGCCTATGTGCTTATCAGGAGAGGCCAATAGCATGTTGCCGGTTGAATTGCGGCGTGCAAATAGTGGCGACACTACTGCGATAGTAAATTTATTTAGAGATATATCAGATAAAGAACTTGATGCACAGCGAATAGAGAGTTGTATTGATAAATATCCTTCGGTATTGGCTCTAAGGGGTGCCAAGCTGGTAGGCTTTATTTATTCGTCATCGTTTGCGCCTGACATATTGGAGCTACTAAACATTGCTGTACTGGAGGCACAAAGAGACTCAGGCGTGGGATCTATGATGTTGAGTGAGCTAGAAAGACAGTCATCCCAAAAGTATAGAGCTATAATTCTAGTCAATAGTGTTCTATATCCATCTAAAAAGACTAAGAAGCTAGCAAGTAATTTTTATCTTAAGAATGGATACAACTTGGTTCACACGACTGGAAGTACGAATGTATTCATTAAGGATTTGGCCTAACAAGGCAAATTCACTCGGACAGCCAAAAGCTGCGCCGCTCGTTCCTCGCTACGCAGCTTTCGGCTGCCGGTGATTTGCGGCGATTCACGGCGGCTGCGCCGCCGTGAATCGTGGTGCTGACTACGTCGAATACCTTGCCCCGGCGCTACGCGCCTGAACAAGGTACTCGACCGGACACCTCACACCGATCAACCAGACTTCGTCTGCTTGATCGGCGCTCGGCGCCGGTCAGCACCACGATTAGCGCTTAGAGAGGTTTTCGTGGAACAAGTTGCCTATAACCAAGAAGTTGGTGCTCTTCTGATTGCTTGTGATCTGCCAGTTGCTGATTTGCGGGAAGATTGTGACGTTTGCTTCTTCGTCTTCCGTCATGTAAGCGAGATTGTGGGTGTCATAGGAGTTGAGGTGCGCGGTGATTACGGGCTTCTTCGATCACTCGCGATTTCTGCTGCCCATAGAGGTAATGGCCTTGGCCGGAAACTTGTAGCATTTTCGGAAGAATGGGCAACTCGCTCTAACCTAAAAGCGCTATATCTTCTTACAACCACGGCTGATAATTTCTTTGAGCAGTTGGGCTATGAGGAACTATCTCGCTCGGATGCTCCGAGCGCCATCACAGAGACACAACAATTTTCAGGGCTGTGCCCGGGCTCATCGATTTTCATGGGTAAAGGGCTTGGCGCTAACCAAGCGTTGCACCGGACGAGCCGGTGAACGCGGCGTTAGGCATGCAATTCTTCATAGAAAATGGAAAATTATAATAGGAACCATATGAAGACAGGAAGGAATGAAAAGTGTTTTTGCGGTAGTGGGAAAAAGTATAAGAAGTGCTGTATAAATAAAAAGCAGGCCAATTCCAAAGACAGTAAGAGTATTGATGGTTTAATTCATGATGCAGGCATGATGGCTCTTGAACATGATAAAAAATCTATTGATAAATCAATATTAATCTTAAAGAAAGTTTTGCTGGATTCCAATTTGTCGGAAGACAGCCTAAAGAATGCGAAATTAAACTTGTCGGTAGCCTATAGGCATCTTGGTGAGCACAAAAAGGCAATTGATACTCTAGAGGAACTTGAAGAGTTCTACGATGGAGAAAGTGATTTCTCTCAATACATCCTTAATTCACTAGCTATTTCTTATGAGGCACTAGGCTTCTATGATGAATCTTGTCGTATTTATGAGTCATTATTAGAAAGCTGGGAAAATGTTAATTGCAAATCTTCTGAAGATAGAAAAAAGCGAGGAATCTATCTAATAGAGGCTGGAAAGTCTTTCCATTCAAATAAGAACATTGAGAAAGCAATTGAATGCTGGACTAGCTCAATTGAGTACCTACAAGAATTTTCAGAATCCGAAGCAGAACACATAGGGAGAGCACGAGCAAATATTGCATTCGCTAAACTAGGTTCCGACAAAGAGTCAATCCAAAAAGAGGGGATCAATGAACTTGAAGAATCATCCAGAAGAAAGTTAAAAATTGGTGATGCTCAGGGCCTAGCAAATAACTACTGTAATTTGGGTACATATTTTAGGAAAAAGAAGAGATACGCCCGAGCAATTTCATATTATAGAAAAGACTTATTTTTAAGCGAAATGGTAGGGAATAAGAGGGATATTGCATCCACACTTGGAAATTTTGCAACCATGTATGCCGAGCTTAAGCAGTTCAAACAAGGCCGAGAAATGCTTAGGAAAGCAAAGCTCCTTGCTGAGGAGTTATCAGATGATATGTTGCACCATATTTGTGAACAACAACTTAATTATATTAATTCCGAGGCAAAGTTGTGCGGCCTTAATAAAGTTGGGATAGGGGATAAGGCAGAGTGTGCATGTGGTAGCGACAAGCTATACGTTGAATGCTGTGGTTTAGCTGATTTCGAGCCTGTCAGCATGCCTCAAATTTATGGTGGGATTTCAGAAGAAGCGAAAAGAATTCATGATGAAATTAGTTCGACAGGAAGGGCTACTTCTCCATTAGATTTTATTCTCCGAACAATACCAAGACATCAACAAAGAAAGTCCTGGACGGAGCATGGAGTCCATGATGGCTGGATATCTATGAAGGAACTTCCTGATATGGCTTCATTGCACATTATTTCTGCTAAGGAAATGGCCAATAAAGCATCAGGAAACGACGAGTTAAACTCATCGTTATCAGCTGTCATATTAGCCGTATGCCACCTAGAGGCGTTTATTAATCAAGTTTCATACTTTCTGCTTGACAATATTGATCATCCTGAGGTTGAAATTTTGGATATCCCCGACGACCTAAAAGATAAGGGTGCTTACAACTATCAAAGGACAACGAGCCTAGAGGAGAAGTGGAAGGCATTATCTAACTGTCTAAATGGATCAGGCTGGCTTGAAAGCCTTGCTGAATGGAAGGATGTAAAAGATCTTATCTATATTAGAAATGAATTAGTTCATTTTAAAACGAATGGTTATGAGCAGGTTGTACCTCCGCCAAGAACGAAGGGTATCATTTATTCAAAAGTTCCTACTTCGGTCGTTACTCGGGATGAGCCGCATAGCTGGCCGTTTAAGATATTGACGGGGAGCTTAGCGAATTGGGCGGTTGAAATTTCTGAGCGGTTGGTTAATAAAATGAAGGATGACTATAACTCTTCCAGAAGAAGTGGAACAGTATGATGTATGCCAGCCTAACAAATAAGGATAGATCGTGTGAGGGACGAACCACGATCTTATCCGACGTTGAACCAGCCCGTAGCGGCATCCCCGACAGGTTTCTATTATAAGAAAATAGCATTTTTTGGAAGCGGTGTATCCGGAGGTAGTCTGGAAGGAAGAATTTTTTGAGGACGCAGAGGGGCAAAGCCTTTTACAAGGCTCCAAAAAAGCACTGTATTTTCATAGCTTTGCCACCTCCGCTATTCAGTTGATGCCTGGTGATAGCCAAAGAGTCCTTTTCATCCGGGTCTCAGAAGGAAAAACAGAACCTCCATGGGAGCCTTGCAGCGAGGACAGCTGAAAGAAGCTCTTGGGACAGGAGTTATACTCTCAAGCTGGACACGCAGGACATATTGAACGAGTGAAAGCAGCTTTTTGGCTTTGCTATGAAGAAATCCATAGTCCCTGATCCTTCGAAAGCCCTTGGGCAGGACATGCTTAAGGATAAGACGAAGAAAATCCTCGCCCTTCAGCGTCCTGTATCGAATTTTACCTGTGTTTTCGGTGTACCGGAAGGTTACCATCCCATCTTTGCTGGAAATGATATTTTTTTCTGATATCACACCCCGGTAGAGATAACGTGAGAGATATTTGATGGCGGGAAGTCCCTTTCCAACTCCTTTGCATTGCACCACCCATTTCGACCGGATTCCTGTCGGTACCGTCAGACCTTCTTTGTTCAGAGCATCAAGGAAGCGGGCACGAAAAACCTTTGCAAGGGCTTTATCATTGAAAAGATACTTCCCTTTTATTTTCTTCCATTGCTTCCTTAGTTTGTCTATTCCCCCACCCGGAATCACCACATGCAGGTGGGGATGATAATCAAGTCTTCTGGAATGGGTATGAAGCACCATGGTCATGCCAATTTCTGCGCCAAGGTTTTTGGGCTTTAGACCAAAATCCTTCAGTGTACTGGATACACATAAAAAGAAGAGACTGAACACTATCTTCTGATGCCAGTATGCAAGCTCTCTCAATTCATAGGGAAGTGTGAAGGTTACCATGAAATATTCAACCGGAAGCAATTTTTCCTGCTGACGTTCGATCCATTGACTGGCTTCATGGTGCTGGCACTGGGGGCAATTGCGATGGCCACAGGAGAGGGGCCGCCATTCCTGATGACCACAGTCTGTGCACTGGATGAAAATCTCTCCGCAACTTCCGCTGCGGCAACCCCGCATGGCATGAAGGGCTTTCATCTGCCCAGGCAGCAGGGTGTCTTTGTATTTAGCGACAAAGGGTTCGTAGTATTCATCAATGATGTCGGTTATTTTCATGATGGCACCTCCGTTAGATTCCCACGGAGATTGTTTGTAAGCCTGTTGACGGCAAGAAGGCTGTCTTTTTCCGTCACATCGGTAAGATGGGCGTATCTGGCGGTGGTGACTGGGCTGGCATGACCGAGGATTCCCTGAATATGGCGAAGACTTAAGCCCTGTTCAAGAAGGTGGGTGGCAAAACTGTGGCGGAGGGTGTGAATTGAGACTTTTTTTTAATGCCGCATTGTGCAACGATTGCTTTCATGGCCTGCTGRACACCGCCTCTGTCCATAGGGCCTGTTGCCTGACGGATGGTTTCTTTTGAACCWTTTGGGTTGGGAAAAAGCAGCCTCGGGTGTCGGTGTGTTGTCCAAAATGTCCGAAGGACCGCGAGGGTCAGATCCGGGAGCGGCACCAACCGGTCTTTGTTTCCTTTGCCCTGACGAATGTGGACTTTCTGGCGTTTTGCATCAATATCCCCCACCTCAAGGGCCAGGGTTTCACCAAGGCGAAGGCCCATGGAATAGGTGGTGAGCAAAAATACCCGGTAACGATCTGTCTGGGTGGCGGAAATGATCCTTTGAATTTCATCCGGGGTGAGGATATCAGGAAGRGTGTKAACTTTGGGGGGTTTTACAATTTCAACCCATTCCCATTCTTTTTTTAAAACAAACTTCCAGAAGTGCTGAAGGCCGTTTCTGTCTATTTTGATGGTGCTCCAGGAATGGGTTTCTACCAGATCTGCAAAATAGTCCTGCAGGTTCTCTCAGGGCTGAGATTGTCCGGGCAACAGTCAAAGTGACTGCTGACTCTGCGTACCGCTCTGGCATAGGCTTCAATGGTTTTTTGGGCTTTGCCCTGAAGTTTCAGGGTTTTCAGATGATTCTCGTAAAGCCTGTTGAATCGTTTCTGTTCCTGCTGGTTCATGGTACACTCCTTCTATTGCAACCGTAGGTTGCAATAGAAGGAGTGTACCTTATTTTACTCTTTTCTGCTGCGAAGCGGCTGCGTTCAACTATAGGATGTGTAAAATAAAATGGTCTATTGTTGCGCAGTGGAATCCAGAAGCTCGTTATAAGCCAATTGGAAGCGTAAAAGAGGATGACGCCAAGGACATGCTGGATTCTGCAAAGGAGTTAATAAAACAATTATGAAAGAACAAATAGAAAAATTTCAAAAAGCTGAAAAAAGTCTTAGTGAATCGAAAGGGCCGTTTGAATTATTTGCACTGTTTTTGAGAGAAGATTCACCTGAAAGATGGGACCTGCTAATATCGGCTGAATGGGCGAGAGCCAACAAAAAAGCTTCAATTAATACTATAATTGAAGAAATCCGAAAGGAATTATCAGACCCGGAATTGCTTATGTTATCACGTATTGTAATTCTTGATAGGGATGATGAAGCCCTGAAAGCTATACATCGGGCAGGGTGGGTTGAACATGGATTGGCTGAAATATCAGATAGTAATTTTTCAGGTTTAGCCATTAAGCATGCTTATTTAATAACATCACAAAGACAAATCCAGAACCATTCAGCCGAAGCAAAAAGCTGCGCAGCGGATTAGCAAGGCTCTGATAAATCAGTGAAAACCCAATAATTGTTTTTTTTTCTGCGGACATCCCAGCCCACCTTATTTCAGGCAGAAACAACACAGTTCCGGCCCTTTTCCTTGGCCCGGTAAAGGGCCGCATCCGCCTGACGCACAAGATTTTCCGCCGTATCCCCATCCGATGGAATGCAGGTGGCCGTACCGGCACTGATGGTAACTTTGTCTGAAACGGCAGAACTTTCATGGATGATTCCCATATCCTGTACCGCCTGCCGCAGGTCTTCGGCAATTTTTTTTGCTCCATTTTCACAGGTGTCCGGCAGAATCAGGATAAATTCCTCCCCGCCATAACGCGCAAGGAAATCATCGGGCCTGTGGATCTGTGCCCGCAGGGCCGCAGCCACGCCAATGAGACAGTCGTCGCCTTTCTGGTGACCATAGCTGTCATTGTAGTTCTTAAAAAAATCCACATCACACATAATGATACTCAGGGGTTTTTTCTGGCGTTTCATGGATGTCCATGCCTGTTCAAGGCAGACATCGCAGTGGCGGCGGTTGCCAACACCCGTCAGGCCATCCTGATGGGCCAGATCCCGGAGACGGCGGTTGAGTTCTTCGAGTTTTTCCGTGCGTTCCGCCACCCGTTCTTCCAGGGTTTTTGAATATTCCTGTACCTGTTCATAGAGCTTTGCATTTTCAATGGAGATGGCAGCCTGGGAGCAGAGGGTGGTTAGAAGGCTAATGTGCTTTTCGTGAAAGGCCCCTGATGTGAGATTGTTTTCCAGATACAGCACCCCCAGAAGCTTGGACTGTCTTATGATGGGCAGGCAGAAGACGGAAAGGGGCTGCTGGGTGAGGATGTAGGCGTCGCTGGAAAAATCGTGATCCATTCTGGCATTGTCCAGAGATATATGGTGGCCGGACTGGGCCACATACTGTGCCAGACTTAAAGGGTAGGAAGAAAGGGTGTTTTTATCCGGTGTCAGTGTGACAAGGCTTGCGTAGCTGCCCTCTTTCCACCGGGTATGGGCATGGGCCTCAATGCGGAATCCCCCGCCTGCCTTTGGGGTCAGCAGCAGGGCAGACTCTGCTCCGGCACTTTCCAACATAGTGGTCATCAGGGTCTGGAGTAGTCTGTCCAGTACAATTTCACCGGAAATGGCCCGTGTTGCCCGGAGGATGGCATCCAGATCCAGAAGTCTGGTGTCCGGGATAAGGTCGGTATTCAGGCTGGGTTTTGATGCCGGATCTCCGGGAAAACGGTTTTGATCCATATGGGGAAAATGGCGGCGGAGTTCAAGAACCTTGGCATCTGCTCCCCAGAGTTGATAACCCAGCATGGCGTCTTTGATGTGGATGGCGGCATATTTGATGAAATCCTTTTCCAGCCAGAATCGGGCCGCTGCTTCATTGCACAGGGCTTCGATGTTTAAAAAGCCGTTGTTTCTGGCATCTTCAGCGGCCTTTTTATAAAGGCCATGGGCTGCATCTGTATCACCTGCAAGTCTGGCCTTTTCCGCCTGTAGGAGAAGGTGGCGGCAGAGAAAGTTTTCAGGGCAGTTGTCAGACCAGATGTGGTTGTTTTCCGCATAAAGGGCAAATTTATCCGCATAATATGTCTGCTGATTTTTTGGAATATTCTTAAATTCTGCGGCAATGGCAAGGGCAAAATAAAAACCGTGTTCTGCCATGATCATCATGCCGGGTACGGAAAGCATGACCTTTTCAAAGGCCTCACCGTGGTGGATGGCCTCCTGCCATCTGTTGAAATACGAGGCAGAAATCAGCCGGGCAGCATGGTAATAGGCCATGCCCATGGAATTGTTTTCCCTTTCCATGAAGTCCAGATACTTTTTTTCCGTAAGCCTTTCCGTATCAAAACTTTCCGGATTGCCCGTCCGGCCCATGAGGTTCGAGATGAGGTTGAAATTCATCTCAACGATATACTGTACCAGAAGGTAATTGGTTTTTTCCGTTATTTCAACGGCAGTACGGGCTTCCCCATAAAGCTCCGGCAGGGGCGGAGACTGGGCAAGGCGCAGGGGGATTTTATTCATAAAAAGAAAAGCCACATGGATGAGATCCCCCGATTCCAGAGCCGCATGGTAGCTTTTTTCCCAGAGGGGTTCGCAGCTGGAAAATGGCTCTCGCCAGAACTGGGCATAACAGGAAAAATAAATGAGGAGCTTGCCCCGTATGGTGGGATTTTTAATGATATCATTAAGATCAAGTGCCATTCTGCCAAACCGCCAGGCTTCCTCATACCGGTGCTGGTCCGTGATGCAATAGATATAGGCGGAATAGGCATAGGCAGAGATATCCGAGTGTCCGTATTTTAAGCCGATATTCATCATGGCCGTCATCAGGCAGATCATGCACCAGGGCCTGCGGCTGCGGGTCTGGTAGGCTGCGGGCAGGGTATTCATCAGAAGGCGGAGAGCGGCTTCCATGCGCGGGTTGTCAATGGTTGGAATATCCAGAATCTCTTCTATGGAACAGCCCTGCATCAGTTCCCGGAAAGCCTTGTTTAAGATTTCCCGGTCTTCATGGGAGGGATCGGTTTTGAGGACAATGCCCCAACGGCTGAGAACCCCTGTGGTGAGGGTCAGGGCTTCTTCCATGAGGTTGCTGCTGATGTATACCTGAAGCTGACGTTCATGGACCCGGCAGCGGTCCATTTCATCTTTCGTATGGTCCAGCATCTGGTCAAAAAGTATACGGGCCTTCTCAAAATATCCTTGGAAAACATGGCAGTCGGACTGTATCAGCATCAGTTCCAGCCACAGACTGGTATGGTTTTCATGTGCTTTTTCCGGGAGCAGGGAGAGACCGGCAGAGGCGTGCAGGGCTGCGGCATCAATGGCATTGACGGCTTTGGCCTTGTGGGCGGCCTTCAGGTTCAGCTGACAAAGGCGCAGGCGTTCGGCGGCATCCTCTATCAGGGGAATCCCCGCATTGAGGTGACGGGTGACATCAAAAAGATTCAGGCTTTTCAATTCCGGGTCACTGCTCTGCATGAGCCTGCCCGTTTCCAGATGGGTGACAGCCTTGGCCTCTTCGGGAATCAGTCCGTAGGCCGCTTCCTGCACCCGGTCATGGAGAAAACGGTGATGGTTGACCATGGGGGGAGCATCTGCATCATCAGGCGCTGGTTCTGGCTGGGAAAGGGGTTGAATCAGTCCCATGAGAGCAGCCGGAAGAAGATATTTAAAGGTCTGAACCCTTGTGCTTTGTGTAATGATGGCAAGGAGATCCAGTGTAAAGGTATTGCCGATGCAGGCGGCTCTGGATAGAAGGTTTCTTGTGGGAGGAGGGAGTTTTTCAATCCTTGAAACCATGAGATCCACCACATTGCCTGTGATTCCCATGTTTCGTATGCCTTCTATATCCCAGTCCCATGCCTGCTCCTGATCATTGTAGGACAGCTTTTTTTCTTCGTGCAGGGTTTTCAGAAACTGGTTGACAAAAAAGGGATTGCCTCCGGTTTTATCTGAAATAAGATCCGTCAGGCTGATCAGGCTTTCTGCCGGACGGTGAAGGGTATCCGCCACCATCTGACGGATGTCTTCCGTACCAAGTGGCCCCAGAAGTATCTTCCGGGCAAGGGGATTTTTTTTCAGGATATTTTCCATAGTTTTTTCAAGGGGGTGGGCCTTGTTTACTTCATTGTCCCTGTAGGCACCAATGAGAAAAAAATCCTGGATGTCATCGTCTGCTGCAATCTGTTCAATGAGGGAGAGGGAAGAGGGTTCCGCCCACTGCAGATCATCCAGAAAAAGGGTGAGGGGGCGGGCTGGTTCACAGCAGGCCATGAGGAATTTTTTAAAAACCAGATGGAAACGGTTGCTGGCTTCGGCCATTCCCACTTCCGGTACGGGGGGCTGGGGGCCGATGATGTCCTCAAGGTCCGGCAGGCGGTCCACCATGATCTGGCCAAAGGATCCCATGGCACGGATAAGTCGGTTGCGCCGGGCTTCCTGGGCTTCCTTTCCCATTCCCAGATACTGACGTATCAGACCGGAAAATGCCTGTACAATACCGCTGTAGGGAATGCTGCTGTGGAGCTGATCAAACTTTCCCCTGATGAAATAGCCCCATGACTGGGTGATGGGTTTGTACATTTCCTTCACCAGCGTGGTTTTGCCGCATCCGGAGTATCCGCCGATGAAAACACTGCAGTTGCCCCCCTGACTGGCCTGCTCAAAGGACTGAACCAGCGTGTCCACTTCCCTTTTCCGGCCATAAAGGCGCTGGGAGATCTGAAAACGCTCCATACCGTCTTTCTGTCCGATTTCAAAGAATTCTTCATAACCTTTGCGGACCTGTTCAAGGCAGATTTCAAGGTCTGACCTTAGCCCCGGTATGCTCTGATAACGGTCTTCCGGATTTTTTGCCAGAAGCTTCATGACAATGCGGGAGAGGTTTACGGGGATGCCCGGTTTCCGATAATGCAGTTCAGGTGGCTGACGGGCAATATGGCAGTGGATCAGCTCCAGAGGATCTTTGCCGGTAAAGGGCAGGGTGCTGCTAAAAAGCTGGTACAGGGTAACGCCCAGCGCATAATAATCCGTACGGTAATCCACATCGCGGTTCATCCGGCCCGTCTGTTCCGGAGAAATGTAAGCCAGAGAGCCACCCAGACCCTCGGTATGGTGAAAACGGGGCTCTTCACTGGGCAGGATTGTGGTATTGCTGAAACCGATGATTTCCACAAGTCCGTTTTCCGGATTCCACACAATATGGGACGGATTGATGTCCTTATGAATGACCTGAGCCTTATGGACCCGTTCCAGGGCTTCTGTGATGCCGATGGCAAGAAAAAGTCCCTCCCTCAGGCCTGTGTTCCCCTGAAGGATATGATGGTCCAGCGAGCGCCCACCCATATCATCAAAGACCAGCATGATTGTATTTTCGTGTTTTTCCAGCCTGCAACCGCCATAAACACCATGCAGGGCCAGATGCATGCCCGTATTGTGTTCATGCATATACCGCACCACGTCTTCCGGATGATGGGAGCGCAGATGCTTGATGATGCAGTTTTGACCGGTTCTCACATCAATGGCCCTGTAAACTGTGGAGCGGCTGCTTTCATGCAGTGTCGCCCGGATGCCATAATGATTGATTATCATGGAAGCACCGCCCGGTTCAGGTGATGTGCCGACAGATCAAAAAGGACTCCCGACCTTTTCTGTAACCCCTTATGATCTTGCAGATATGGAAAAATAAAGCTGCAGGCGGTCATATGATTTCCTTGTTTCGGGGTGAAGTAGGGACGGTTGAAGGAGGGGTGAAAACAGTTCTGAATAATATACCCGCTTTTTGTCCTGATTGAAATCTGAAAAAACAAAGCAGCATAGGTATTTTGTTTTCAGGCAGCCCTTGCGGTAAGCAGGCAGGTAATCTATATTTCATCATGATCAAATACACGTCTTTTTTCGTTTCAGTCAGGATTCGTGTTTTTTCCGTTTTCGGCTCAGGTATTGAATTATGATGCCGTCTGAATCCGGGATCAGGAACATCACAGTGAAAAAAGGAGCAGAAAGTATGGGATCAGTTACAAATAAAAAGGTTGTGGATCTGGCACTTCAGGGAGGCGGGGCCCACGGAGCTTTGACCTGGGGAGTACTGGATCGTATTCTGGAAGATGAAAGAATAGAAATTGCCACCCTCAGCGGCACCAGTGCCGGAGCCATGAATGCCGTGGTGGTTGCCGCAGGTATGGACTGCGGTGGACGGGAGGGTGCCCGTGAAAACCTTGAAAAATTCTGGAAAGCAGTGAGTGATGGGGCTATGAACTCTCCCATCCAGCGCAGCATCTGGGACAGGCTTACGGACAATTATTCCATGGACAGGTCGCCCAGCTATCTTTTTTTTGAGCAGCTTAGCCGGCAGTTCTCACCCTATGAGCTGAATCCCATGAACATTAATCCCCTGCGGGATCTGGTCAGTTCCATTGTGGATTTTGACTGTGTGAACCACTGCACGGAGATCAAGGTTTTTGTTACGGCCACCAATGTGAGGACTGGCAGGGGTAAAGTCTTTACCCAGCCTGAACTTAGCGTGGATACGGTCATGGCTTCGGCCTGCCTGCCCTTGTTGTTTCAGGCGGTGGAAATAAATGGTGAAGCCTACTGGGACGGAGGCTACATCGGGAATCCGGCCCTGCATCCTTTGGTGGAAGACAAAGCCACAAGGGATCTTATTGTGGTACAGATTAACCCAATGGTCAGGGAAGGCATTCCGAAAACCAGCCGTGAAATAATCAACCGCATCAACGAAATCACCTTTAACTCCAGCCTGATCAAGGAACTCAGGGCCATTGAGCTTCTGCATCAGATCATTGAATCTGGAAAGCTTGAGTCCGAAAGTTACAGGGATGTTCTGGTTCACATCATCCATGCAGATGAAGATCTCAAGGGACTGGAAGCCTCCAGCAAAATGAATGCGGAATGGCCCTATCTGCTTTATCTGAAAGAGAGGGGAAGGAGCTGGGCCAGTCGTTTCCTTGAAAATCATTATGATGATCTGGGAGTTCGTTCCTCCTTTGACCTCAAAACCCTTTTCACGGATACCTTCAGACCGCCGGAAGTGGACGAAACCCCTGTTTCAAAAAAGAAAGGAAGATAGAACATGCTGGGAATTCTGGTTATTCTTGTTGCGCTGGGTCTTCTGATCTATCTGGCTTACCGGGGGGTCAGCCTTCTGATTCTGACACCGGTACTGGCAACCTTTGCCGTGGTGGCCAGTCTTGAAGGGCGTGTGCTGGCAAGTTATACGCAGATTTTCATGGGATCAACGGCGGATTTCATCGCTTTGTATTTTCCTGTTTTTCTGCTGGGTGCGGTTTTTGGAAAACTGATGGAGGATTCCGGCAGTGCCGAAGCCCTGGCTAACGGTATCATCGCCAGGCTGGGAACGGCCCGGGCCATTCTTGCCGTGGTAATATCCTGTGCGGTGATGACCTATGGAGGCGTGTCCCTTTTTGTTGTGGCCTTTGCAGTATATCCCATTGCAGCGGCCCTGTTCCGGCAGGCGGATATTCCCAAAAAACTCATACCCGCCAGCATTGCCTTAGGTGCATTCACCTTTACCATGACAGCCCTGCCGGGAACACCGGCCATACAGAATGCCATACCAATGCCCTACTTTGGTACATCACCCTTTGCAGCCCCCGGTCTGGGTGTGATTACAGCCATGGTGATGTTTACCTTAGGTATGCTCTGGCTGCAGCACAGGGCCAGACAGATGGCGGATGAGGGTTACGGGGAGCATGAAGACAAAGATTTTGTTCCGGACAAGGACCTTCGGGAAAGATCCGCATGCGAGGGCTTTGACCTCATGGAGTTGCCCGCAGAGGAGAAATCAAAGGACAAGCCTTCCTTTACCATTGCTGCCCTGCCACTGGTTCTTGTTATTGCCGTGAACCTGATTTTTACCTTCATACTGATTCCCCTTATGGATACGACCTACTTGTCTCAGCCCCTTTATGGAGACACAAGCATAGAAAAGGTAAGGGGGATATGGTCTGTTATTGCGGCACTGGTGATCTCTCTTGTTCTGCTGATTGCCCTTAACTGGAAGCGGCTGCCTTCTCTGAAACAGTCTTTGGATAACGGAGCCAATGCATCCCTTTTACCCATTTTCAATACGGCAAGCCTTGTGGGTTTTGGCTCGGTCATTGCCTCTCTGGGGGCTTTTCTCTTGATCAGGGACGGGGTTGTGGGGATTGGCGGGGAGAATCCTCTGATATCCCTTGCAATTGGTGTAAATATCCTTGCGGGTATGACGGGTTCTGCTTCCGGCGGGATGAGCATTGCCCTTGCCACCCTGGGAGACACCTACCTGCAGATGGCCCAGGCCTATGATATAAGTCCTGAGCTTTTGCATCGTGTTACAGCCGTGGCCACAGGCGGTCTGGATACCTTGCCCCATAACGGTGCAGTTATAACGCTGCTGGCCATTACGGGGCTGACCCATAAACAGGCCTATTTTGATCTGGCCATAACCGCCATGTTTATTCCTTTTATTTCACTGATTGTCCTGATTACTCTGGGAACGGTTTTTGGCAGCTTTTAGCTTGCTTCCGGCATTGAATTCATCCGGAAATTTAACCATACTCCAGCCTTAACCCTCGGCTTTAAGTCTGGTTACTGAAAAATAAATACCTGTTGTCACCCAAAGGCCTCATCCATAAGTCGGTTTGGATGAGGCCTGAGTGGGACACATGACTAATTGAGGTGGCACGCTGAGGATCAGCGCTCAATCCGTGCCCGGACATCCAGAGCCATTACGCTGCCATCTTTGAATATCCGTACAGGGTTCAGGTCCAGCTCAGAAATTTCCGGGTGGGCTGCCACAAGGGTGGATACCTTTGCAACCAGCTGGCAAAAATCAAGGGTATTCACCTTCAGGCCGCCCCTTGCTCCCTGAAGAAGGGCATGGGATTTCAGTAAAGAAAGTCTTTCTTCCACCTTCTCCGCCGTGGTGGGGCAGATAAGATTGTCCACATCCTTGAAAACTTCCACAAATACTCCGCCATAACCAAAAAATACCACCGGACCGAAGGATGAATCCTGGCTGGCACCCACAAACATGTCATGGCCTTCATCGGCCATGGCCACCACGCGCACACCTTCAAAGCGGGCATGGGGCAGATGTTTTTTCAAAGAATCCCGGATTTCTCCAAAGGCTCTGGCAACGGCTGCGCCATCGGGCAGGCCCACCTTTACACCTCCCACATCGGACTTGTGCAGAGCATCGGGGCTTACAAGTTTCAGAACCACAGGATAGCCCATGGCTTCTGCTGCAGCTGCAGCTTCATCTTCGGACAGGGCCATGCGGTTTTCCGGGACAGCAATTCCGTGGGAATTAAGCACTTCCAGAAAATCCTCTCCTATATCCCCTTCATATTTTTCAAGCATTTTGTTTACTTCATCCGAACATACTGCGGTCGGCAGACTTCCTTCTGCTTCAAGGGCAAGTCTTTTTGCATAAAAATCCCGTTGCATGGCAAGACCATAAATCATGCCCTCCGGTGTATTGAAGAGGGGGTAGCCCAAGTGACGTTTGATTTTGTCTAAGGTAGGTGAGCTGCCCCAGAGAACGGCCCCCAGAGGTTTGCCCGATGAGCGCACGGCTCCAATTACTTCCCGTGAAACATCCGTATGGAAAAGTTTTGTAAAAACATCCCTTTCATCGGTTTTGGGCATGTCCGGCCACTGGTTGAGATACACGGCCCCGTCCACACCATCGCTGTGCATGACCCCATGGAAAATCGGGGCATAATGCTTCATGTCATAGACATCCCCAAGGTCCAGTGGGTTTGTGAACTGAATGATACCTGCATTGCCCCTTTTCTGCATATCCTCATAAAAGGCCTTGCCCGGATCAGCCATTACAAAACCGTTTTTTTCGCAGTTATCCGCCATCATCACGCAGCCACCACCGATGGGACTCATGACCATCAGGCGGTTCCCCCTGAGGGGTGGAAATTCAAAGGCTTTGATGACATTGATGAAGTCATCAAAATTGTGAAGCCGGATGATCCCTGCATCTTTAAAGGCTGAGTCCATGACGGTTTCATCCGAAGCAAGGGCTGCGGTATGGCTCATGGCGGCCTGCTGACCCGCCTGGGTGACACTGGCCTTATAAATAAGGATGGGTTTATCAATATTTCTGGCAGCCTCAACAAGTGCCCTGCCATCGGCTACGGATTCCAGATACATGCCGATGACACGGGTAGCGGGATCCTTTCCAAGGTATTCGAGAACCTCAATCTCAGATATATCCAGCTTATTGCCAATACTGGCAAACTTGGCCAGCCCCACATTCTCGTTGCGCAGATGGTTCCACTGGAAGATTCCAAGGCCGCCACTCTGGGAAATCATGGAAAACCCACCCACAGGCGGTTTGTGTATGGGAACAAAGGGCAGGCACATGCCGTTTGCTGTATTCGCCAGAGCAAGGCAGTTGGGTCCGATAAAGCGAATGCCGTAGTTTTTTGCATGGGCAAGGGCTGTGGATGCAAGGCGTTCACCTTCTTCGCCCAGCTCGTTGAAGCCACCGGAAAGGAGAGCCAGACGGCGGATACCGAAACGACCGCAGGCTTCCACCATATCCGGTACATAACGGGCAGGGATGAGAAGAACGGCCAGATCCGGTACTATGGGCAGCTCTTCCACATTCTGATACATGGAAATGCCCGACACCTGAAATTCACTGCCATCGGGATGCACACCAAAAATACGACCCTTATAGCCCCAGCGCAGAAGATTATCGAGGATCAGCCGGGGGATGTTTCCCTCTTTGGCAGAAAGACCTAAAATTGCGATGGATTCCGGGTTGAACATTTTTTCCATGAGAAAAAATACCTCCTGCCTTTAAAGGCATTCTGATTTAAGTAAGTAATACCCACCCATTTGGGCAGATGATTGTTGGTCTGCACAGGTTTGCGAAGCTCTGTTCGAAACGATTGCAAGGTCACTGGTAAATAACCAAGGTGCGTTTAATTATAAAAAAAAAGAGATCCGGAACAGAGAACCCCCTTGCGGGGTGCCCCCGTTGCCCTGTCCCGGACCCCTCAGACGGAAGGCCGTATTCCTTCACTGACAAAACGCAGGAGTTGTTCCGCAACACCCTGAACATCCATTTCCCTGTGGAAAAGTACACCCCAGAGACAGGTATGTTCAATGGCTCCCAGAAGGGTGTCCCTTAAAAAGCGGACATCTATGTCTTTTCTGATCAAACCCTCTGAGATTCCGTCTTCCAGAACATTCTGGAGCATGCGGCTGTAGACCCGTACACACTCATAGGCCCTGCTTGTGAAAAAATCCGGAAGGCTGCGGACCTCAATGAGAATGATACGGGCAAAGACATGCTGGGTGGAATATACAAGAACAGTTTCATCAATGAAGGCATAGAGCCTTGAAAAAGTATCAGTTTCATGATCCATGCGGGTACGGATGCGTAGAATTACCCCTTCAAACATTTCTTCCAGAACCTGGTAGAGAAGATCCCGTTTATCCTTGAAATATTTATAGATGAGACCTTCTGTGACCCCTGCCGCGCGGGCAATTTCCGCCGTGGTGATGGCATCGAAGCCTTCCTGCTCAAGGAGGAGCCGGAGGGCCTGCATGATTTTTATTCTGCCGGGCGGTTGTTTTCTGGCAGCCTGAGCCATGGGACCTCGCATGAATATTTTTGTGTCGGAAAGAGGTATTAAAACTAATGTAGATTTAAATAAGTGAGTATTACTTACCTTGGGGAGGTATGAAAATCAAGCTGTTTTTTTAGCAATAAATCAGATTGTTGCGAGAATGTTTAGTTTATAATATGAATTGTAATTCATCCGCTTTTATCCATGGTACCGGCAGATCATTCCTGATATAGTCTTGCCGTTTATGAAAATCTAACTGAAAAAAAGGCTTGATGCATTTATGAAAACTTTTCTTTTGACCAATGACGATGGTATGGATGCCCCCGGTCTTAAAGCTCTGGAAGAGGCTGTTTCTCCTCTGGGGCGTCTGGTGGTTCTGGCTCCGGCCCACCCACAGTCCGGCATCAGCCACAGGGTTTCCATATGGGAAACTGTGGATGTGATTCAGGAAGGGGAGAACCGCTACCGGGTTTTCGGTACCCCTGCGGACTGCGTACGCATAGGGCTGAGGGAGATTGTTCCCGAGGCGGACTATGTTTTGTCCGGTATCAATATAGGTGCCAATCTGGGATATGACATCTATCTTTCCGGAACCGTTGCGGCGGCAAGGGAGGCGGCCTTTCAGGGTAAACCTGCCATGGCCCTGTCCCAGTATATTGCTGCAGATTGCAAGCCGGACTGGAATGCAGCCAGGGAAACATTGCAGGTACTGTTGCCGGAGTTTCTTGCCATGCAGGTAAAATCCCTTGAGTATTTCAATATCAATCTGCCTCAGGCTTCAGGGACGCCGGGAAATACTCCGCAATGGGAGAGTGGATGGCCTGAAACCACACCCTATGACACCTGTATCCGTGTGGATGACCAGCGTTATGCCTATACGGCGGATATGCACGCACGGCCCAGACCCGCAGGCTGTGATGTGGATGTATGTTTCAGCGGAAAGGTGTCCTTTACACGCCTGCGCATATAGTTGTTACTTTAAGCATTATACCGGATACTGAAAGGATGAAAGATGAGTGATACTGCATCTATGCATTATCTTAAAGATTATCGGCCCTGGGATTTTGATCTCAGTGAAACCCGTATGGATATCTGTATTCATGACAATTCCGTGGAGGTGAGAACCCGGCTGATACTTTCCCGTAAAAAGGACAGCGAGATCAAAGCCCCTCTTTTTCTTCACGGAGAAGAGCTTGAAATTTTAGAAATCAGTCTTGATGGCCGCCTTCTTTCCCCAAAGGAGTTTTTGCAGGACAGCAAGGGGCTGACAATTTTTGATGTGCCGGATACCTTTACCCTGTTCACCCGAGTAAGGATTTTCCCGGATCAGAATACGGCTCTGGAAGGACTTTACCGTGCAGGCGGAATGCTTTGTACCCAGTGTGAAGCTGAAGGATTTCGGAAGATTACCTTTTATCCTGACAGACCCGATGTCATGGCCACTTTCAGGGTACGGATTGAGGCGGATAAAAAAAGATATCCTGCCCTGCTTTCCAACGGAAACCCCATGGAAAAACAGGATCTGGATGGAGGACGCCATTCCCTTGTCTGGGAAGATCCCCATCCCAAACCTTCCTATCTCTTTGCCCTTGTGGCAGGGGATCTTGCCTGCTTAAAAGATCGTTTTCATACTGCAGAGGGTCTTGATGTTTCCCTTGAAATTTATACTGAGCATGAGAATGCGGATAAGTCCGGTCATGCCATGAAGTCCCTTAAAAAAGCCATGCACTGGGATGAGTTGGTTTTTGGTCTTTCCTATGATCTTTCCACCTATATGATTGTGGCCACCAATGATTTTAATATGGGCGCCATGGAAAACAAGGGTCTTAATATTTTCAACAGCAAGTATGTGCTGGCAAAGCCTGATACGGCCACTGACACCGATTTTGAGGGTATAGAAAGTGTTATCGCCCATGAGTATTTCCATAACTGGACCGGCAACAGGGTAACGGTGAAAAACTGGTTCCAGCTCTCCCTGAAGGAAGGCCTGACCGTATTCCGGGATCAGGAATTTACCTCAGACATGCAGTCCAGATCCGTAAAACGCATTCAGGATGTGAGAAGCCTAAGGGCAAGGCAGTTTCCGGAAGATGCCGGTCCCATGGCCCATCCAATCCGGCCTGAAGCCTATATGGAGATGAACAATTTTTACACGGCCACGGTTTACGATAAGGGTGCGGAAGTGATTCGCATGATCCATACAATCATAGGCCCTGAGAGTTTCCGTAAAGGCATGGATCTGTATTTCAAACGCCATGACGGCAGGGCTGTCACCTGCGAGGATTTTGTGGTGGCCATGGAAGATGCCTCTGGAAAAGATCTTTCCCGGTTCAGGCTCTGGTATTCTCAGGCCGGAACTCCGATAGTCTATGCCAGTACGGAACTGGATAAGGAAAAATCCATCCTTTATCTTACCCTGAAACAAGAGGTGCCGGACACACCGGGGCAGTCCGATAAAAAGCCCATGACCCTTCCGGTAAAGGCTGCGTTTTTTAACGAAAAAGGGGAACAGGCATTCCTTGAATTCCGGGGCCGGAAAGGGGATGCTTTTCTGCTGCTCCTTGAGTCTGAGGAGGAGACCTTTGTTTTTGAAGGTGCCAGCGAAGGCCTTGTGCCTTCCCTGCTCAGGGAATTTTCTGCCCCTGTACACCTTAAAACAAATCTTGAGGATAAGGATCTGGCCCTGCTCCTTGCCATGGATACGGATCCCTTCAATCGTTGGGAGGCAGGACGCATTCTTATCAATCGTACCTTGTTGGGTCTGATGGAAGATTACAGGGAAAAACGGGAGCTTCATCTGCCCGAGGGACTGCTTCTGGCCTTTGGAACGGTATTGGAAAATGCGGATAAAGACCCTGCCCTTGCCGCTGAAATTTTAAGCATGCCCACGGAAATTGAGCTTTATCATCTGCTGGCAGCAGAAAAGATACCGGTTTCTCCCCCTGAAGTTCATGACGTCCGGAATTTTTTGCTGGACCGTCTTGCTTTTGGATTAAAGGATTTATGGGAAAGGGCTTTTGAGAATTTTCAGACTCCGGGAGATTATGTTTTTAAGGCAGAGGATGTTGCCCGGAGAAAAATGAAAAATCTGGCCCTTTTCTGGCTTTCCCGATTGCCGGATACAGGCTTTGAGATGGTTGGCAGGGCATATAAGGAAGCTGAATGCATGACAGACCGCATGGCAGCCTTAAGCCTTGCAGCCCATTTTGAAGATCAGGGAGTTAAGGAAATGCTTGATGCCTTTTCCCGTCAGTTTGAAAAGGATGCCCTTGTGATGGATAAATGGTTTCAGGTACAGGCTTTGTCCCTCAGGCCGGATACCTTGAAAAGGGTAAGGGAACTCATGTCACATCCTGCATTTTCCATGAAAAATCCCAACAAGGTCAGGGCGCTCATCGGAGCCTTCTGCTCAGGTAATCCCTTACGCTTTCATCAGAAGGACGGTTCGGGTTATAATTTTCTGGCAGAGATGGTTATGGAGCTGGATATTTTGAATCCCCAGGTGGGTTCCCGCATGGTCTCTGTGTTCAACCCATGGAAAACCTTTGCAGAACCCTGGCGCAGCGCCATGGAAAAGGCATTGAAAGATATAGATTCAAAAGAAAATTTATCACCGGATATTCGTGAGGTGGTGGGGCGTGCGCTGGGTTGATATATAATAGTTTCGTCTCTGATTAGCAGAAGTTTATGGGCAGGGGGGAGAAAGCAATAGCCGGATCAAAATTATAAACTGAAAACGCTTATGCAGATTCCCCCTGTTTTTCAATATAAAAACCAGATGTAATTATTCAGCACGGTTTATTCCGAACTGCCAATGCTGAGTTGCAGCAGCTTCGTACTGGGGCCTGTGCATCTGTCTTGCAGGTATGGTACTTGGAAAACTGAACAGTTACAATTAGATGTCAGCATTCTCCTAAAAATAGTCTGAAAAATAGGGCGTTGCCTGAGGGATGAGTTGCTCCAGTATACGCAGGGTTTTCGGGTCTGTCTGGAGGCGTTCAATACTTGCAAGGTAGGAGGGCCGCTTGTACCCCATCAGCATGGTGGTGAGGGTCTGAATATCCAGATAAACGGGCTGGCCTTGGGGGGTTCTGCTTATTGACAGATTTTCATCCCTGTCAAAGGAAAGTCCGAAAACACCCCGGTTCCATTCCAGTACAGGATCTTCAACAATAAAATGGAAGTCTTTGTCTGCAAGGTTCGCAAAGGGACAGGTCAGAAGAAAGTTTTCAAGATCAACGATGCGGGCCATAATATAGGGCTGGATGGTTTCTGTTATTTCACTGTCTTCCAGCAGGAAGGCAATGGGTTCGTCCTTGTAGGAAAAACCTTTCACTTCATGGATCATGGAAAAATGTGCGGAAATGTAATTCCATAAGCCTTTTCTTGCTTCCTGATTCAGGTAAAACATTTCTTTTATGTAAAAAATATCTTCGGCAATTCTGTAAAAAAGGCAGCCCGAAGGCTCTTTTTTTTTATTATAATAAAGTGCTGCAAAGTGTTCATCCTCATTTTCCCAGCGCCAGTACTCTTCCCATGCCAGATCATCACGTATAAGTGCGCCATGGGTTTTTCGGGCAAAATGATCGTAGGTGCGTATAATATCCTTGTGATTAAGGGCCTGCCTTTTGACAAAACCTTTAACTTCTGTTCTTGCCGGAAGCTGGTAGTCTTTCAGGCTGAAGGACATTTTATCGGATATGATTTCCCATCCCTTGTTTCTGTAATAAGGAATGGAATAGGGGAAAAGATAGGAAATCCACTGCCCGTTTGACCGCATCATTTCAAGGCCTTTTTTCATAAGCCCACTCATCAGACCCATGCTGGCATATTCGGGATAGGTACCAACGCCTGTGAGATATCCCATGGGAAAAACCGATCCACGGATGTTCACCTCGCAGGGGTAGACGGCCAGCTGGGAAATGAGTTTTTCTCCCTCGAACCATCCAATGACATCGGCTTTGCGCAGAATAGGTCGTTTGGCCCGGATCAGCTCTCCTTTTTCGTAGCCTATTTCCTGAAGATCATGGCTGGTAACCTGAAAAACATACTGGAGCAGCTCGTTGTACTGTTCCAAGTGCTCCAGTTGCACTGGTTTAATGGTGAAGTGATCATAGGGATTTATGCGAGACATCATGGTGCATCCTCAACTGGTCCATAGGGGCTGCATTGCATTCTGAAGGCTGGAGACGGTCTTATAGTAACAGTCATTTGAAGGAATATAGCTTATTAAAACAGAAAAGGGGTACGGAATTTCCGCACCCCTTTCTTTAAATCATTAAATTATCCGCCCGGGGGCAGAATTCTTCTTATTGACCGGCACCCGTTGCAGCGGAGTGGGTTTTGATTTCTACTTTCTCGGTCAGACCTGCATAGTATTCACGCAGGATGTCGAGAACTTCGTCACGGCCGAAGTGATCGGCAATGGGTGCACCTTCGGAAAGGCCTTTACGCAGCATGGTACCGGAAAGGATAACGCGGTCTTCCTTGCCGTGGGGGCAGGTACGCAGAGAAGCCATACCGTCGCACTTGGTGCAGTAGAAGGTCCAGTCGATCTTCAGCGGGGTGCACTTAAGAGCCTTGCCGTCTTCTGCGGGGTAGGGGATTTTGTCGAAGATGGTCTGGGCTTCGAACATGCCGTAGAAGTCGCCAACACCGGCGTGGTCACGGCCGATGATCATGCGGGATACGCCATAGTTCTGACGGAAGGTTGCGTGCAGCAGGCCTTCGCGGGGACCGGCATAGCGCATATCCAGAGGATAGCCGCCCTGTACAACGTTTTCTTTTACAAAGTACTTGTCAACCAGGGTGTCGATGCAGTTAACACGAACGCGTGCAGGAATGTCACCGGGCTTCAGGTTGCCAACGAGGGAGTGAATGAATACACCATCACATACTTCTACGGCAATTTTTGCAAGGTATTCGTGGGAACGGTGCATGGGGTTACGCAGCTGCAGGGCAGCAACATCGCTCCATCCACGCTCATCAAAGATGGCACGGGCCTGGGCAGGAGAAAGGTAAACACCTTTATAACGCTCGGGGTAGATGCCTTCGGAAAGAACCTTAACAGGACCGGCAAGGTTGAAGTCTTTCTGACCCATAACCATCTGAACACCGGGGTGATCTTCTTCGGCAATCTTCCAGAATTCTTCGGCGGTGGCAGTGCCTTCGCCCATGAATACCTTCTCACATTCCCAGCGCTTGTTGGCTTCGGTCATCTCGAATTTTTCGGTAACCTTCATGGTAGCCATAATTTCACCGGCAACCGTAACCAGAGCAATTTCATCGCCGTCCTTAATGGCTTCGGCATCAGACTTGTCTGCGGAAAGGGTAACGGGGATGGGCCAGAAGGTACCGTCTGCCAGCTGGAAGTTTTCGCATACACCTTTCCAGTCAGCCTTGGTCATGAAACCGGTAAGGGGGGAGAAACCACCGATACCCATCATGATGAGGTCGCCTTCTTCACGGGGGGTGATGGTTACTTTTTTGAGGCCTTCTGCTTTTTTCAGTTCGGCTTCTTTCTCGGCACCTTCCAGAAGACAGCAGGTAAGGCCTTTTCCACCATGGGGAGCTACAAGATTGGACATACGTTCTACTCCTTTGTTCTTAAGGGGGGTTATAATATGTGGATTGCGATCCAAAGTTGCCCCGCTGGGCAACCATTCATTTCTTAGTACGATGCCTGATTAATAAGAAACCAAGCTTTTGTCAAGGTCAGAAATCCGGTCAGCATCCGTAGATGGCCCATCTTTCAGGGATTTTTGAATATAATGATGCATATATTTTCTTGGCGGTGACAGATTAGAGAAGCATTTCGGTGGACCTTCAGTATGTTTTGGATTTTTTCTTGTGGTATGATCTTTTAAAAGAGATTGAATCTGAAAGGCGGATTCAGTACAAGGTTTCTGTTTGAAAAGGCTTGTCAGGCTTAATTTTAAAAGTGTGCGGCTGTTCACTGATTTCAGGCTCTGAAACGTGGGGCCTGCAGGATAAATAGGAATGAGAGGATTACCATGATAGATCAATATCGGAGTCATATGGCAGAGAGGGACAAAGAATGCCTTCCGCCTTTACCTCTTAATGCAGTTCAGACCGGGGCTTTGTGTGCGCTTTTGCTTTCACCGCCATCGGAGGAAGAGGATTTTCTCCTTTCACTTTTGCAGGACAGGGTTTCTCCGGGGGTGGATCCTGCGGCAGAAGTCAAGGCGGATTTTTTAGGGGATATTGCAAGGGGTACAAAAATATCCCCCCTGCTAGATCCCCTTGAGGCTGTTCGGCTTCTGGGAACTATGAGGGGCGGATACAATGTCCGCCACCTGATGGCGCTCCTTTCCCATGAAGATCTTGGGGATGCCGCAGCCAGAGCACTGGGCGGAACCCTGCTGGTCCTGGATGTATTTGATGAAATGGTAAAGCTTGCAGAAAAACTGCCCACGGCCCGAAGGGTACTGGAATCCTGGGCCGCTGCGGAGTGGTTTACCGGAAAACCTGCAGTTGCCGATGCCATTGACTGCATTGTTTTCAAGGTGGATGGTGAGATTAATACGGATGATTTTTCTCCGGCCGGAGAGGCCTGGAGCCGCCCGGATATTCCCCTTCACGCCTTAAGCATGCTTCGTTCCCGCATGGAAAAGCCCCTTGAAAAAATAAGTGAGCTGAAGGCTTCGGGATTACCCCTTGTCTTTGCAGGGGATGTGGTGGGTACGGGTTCTTCCAGAAAATCTGCCACAAACTCTTTGCTCTGGCATATAGGAGAAGATATTCCCTTTGTTCCGAATAAGCGGCAGGGCGGGGTGGTGCTGGGAAGCAAGATTGCTCCCATCTTTTTCAATACACTTGAAGATTCCGGGGCTCTTCCCATCGAGTGTGATGTGAGCTGTCTTTCCATGGGGCAGCGCATCCGTATCTTTCCCCATGAAGGACGCATTGAAGATGAGGGTGGAAAGACCCTGATTGATTTTTCCCTGAAGACATCAGTGCTTCTGGACGGAGTCCGGGCAGGTGGTCGTATCCCCTTAATCGTTGGCCGTACATTACAGTCAAAGGCGGCAGAAGCCCTGGGGCTTGAACCTGAGCCCGGCATTTTTGCTACTCCCACCCAGCCGGAAGATACGGGCAAAGGTTACACTCAGGCACAGAAGATTATAGGAAAAGCCTGTGGCCTTGAGGGAGTTCGTCCCGGAATGTACTGTGAACCTGTTATGACTACTGTGGGTTCACAGGATACTACAGGACCCATGACAAGGGATGAACTCACGGAGCTGGCCTGTCTTCGCTTTGCTGCGGATCTGGTCATGCAGAGCTTCTGTCATACAGCAGCTTATCCAAGGCCCGTGGATATACTCATGCACGATACCCTTCCGGATTTCATAAGCGAAAGGGGCGGTGTTTCCCTGAAACCCGGAGACGGGGTCATCCATTCCTGGCTGAACCGCATGCTTCTTCCGGATACCCTGGGTACCGGCGGCGATTCCCATACCCGTTTTCCCGTGGGCCTGAGTTTTCCCGCAGGGTCCGGCCTTGTGGCCTTTGCCGCAGCCATGGGAAGCATGCCACTGGATGTTCCCGAATCCGTGCTTGTCCGTTTTAAAGGGAAAAGAAAACCGGGCATTACCCTGAGGGATCTTGTGAATGCTATTCCTCTGACAGCTATTAACACTGGCCTGCTGACGGTGGAAAAGGCGGGGAAGAAAAATATTTTTTCCGGTCGTATTCTTGAGATTGAAGGGCTTGAGGATCTGGAAGTGGAAGAAGCCTTTGAATTGACAGATGCTTCTGCGGAACGCTCTGCTGCGGGCAGCTGTATCCGGCTTAAGCCGGAAAAGGTGGCTGAGTATCTGCGATCTTCTGCATCTTTGTTACGCAGACTTGTAAATGAAGGCTACGCAGATGCAGAAACCCTTATTCGCAGGGCCGATGCCATGGATCTCTGGTGTGAAAAACCCTTCCTGCTTGAGGCGGATAAGGATGCTGAATATGCAGCCGTTATTGAGATTGACCTTGAAGCCATTACAGAACCCATCCTTGCCTGCCCCAATGATCCCGATGATGTGCGACTGCTCTCTGAAGTGGCGGGCACAGAGGTTCAGGAAGTTTTTATAGGCTCCTGTATGACCCACATTGCTCATTTCCGTGCTGCTGCTGTCCTTCTGGAAGGTAAGCAGGATCTTCCTGCCCGACTCTGGATGTGTCCGCCAACCCGGCTGGATGAATCGGCCCTTCGCAGGGAAGGTTTATATAATGTAATGGGCAGAACCGGAGCCCGCATGGAAATGCCGGGCTGTTCCCTTTGTATGGGCAATCAGGCCCGCATTGCCAGGGGCACCACGGCCTTTTCCACATCCACAAGGAATTTCCCGGATCGTATGGGCGATGATACCAAAGTGTACCTTGGTTCAGCGGAACTGGCTGCCATAACAGCGGTACTGGGAGAAATTCCGGACCCGGCCCTTTATTTTCAGGTGATGCATGAAAGGGTGATGGGAAAGGAAGGGGCACTTTATCATTATCTGCGTTTTGCAGGAGAATGAAGCTGCTGTTTTCAAGGGGCCCTCAGATGAATTGAAGTCTGGTATTTCTGGTCTGGAGTTCTTTGGGGTCGGATCAGTGAGCTGCTGATATGGTTTTTGATGGTATTGATAAAGATGGTTTTTTCAAAGTGGCAGCAGATAAAAAATAATACTGTTGGCGTGAAGCCATGATTTTATATTCTTGCTTTTTGGGTGCTGTATTGTTAAAAAAACAATAATATTTTTTGCAGAAAATGTTTTGCAGGAGTTTGTGAAGTCGGCATGTCTGATATCGTAGGGCTTTGATGTCAGAGTTTTGTTTTTGCTGCTGTCCGTTTGTTTTTGGCAGGTTACAGATATGGCATTTGTTGTTGCGGGATAATAAGCTTAAGACTGTTTGTCCCGGAAACCTGAAACTGAAATGGAAGGAGTCTTTTGTGAAAAAGTTTTTTGCAGCAGTTCTCATTGGTCTGTTTGTAGCCGCCCCTGCTTTTGCCGTTAACAGGGACAATGTAGGTTGTGGTCTTGGCTCCATGCTTATGCAGGATAAAGACGGTCTTCTCTGGGAAATTATGGCTACTTCCACCAACGGTACCTCCGGTAACCAGACCTTCGGTATTACTTCCGGTACCCTTGGCTGTGAAAAGCCCGCTAATTTTGCCAAGCGTGAGCAGTTGGACCGTTTTGTGGCAGACAACATGGATGCCCTTGCAGTGGACATAGCCATGGGTGAAGGAGAAACTTTGGGTGCTTTGGCTGAGCTGGCCGAAGTGGATGAAAACCGCAGAGGCGATTTCTTTGCTGCCCTGCAGGGTAATTTTGATAAAATTTACCCTGACGGCAAGGTAGCTGGTACTCAGGTTGTGGATCAGATTACAGAAATTCTTGCACATATCTGATTTTTTTTGTGCAGCTTATGAAATTGAAAGTCCGGTCTTCCTTTTTATCAAGGAGACCGGATTTTTGCATCTTTTCTTGGGGGATAAGCTTTTGCAGAACAATAAAAGAATGCGTCTGCCCTTGTTTTTATTTTTGTTTATGATCTTCGGCTTTTCCGGGGTTGCAGCCGGAGACAGGGTAGAAACACTGGTGCTTAAAGCAGAAGAGATGAAGCTGGCGGAGCACAGCTACTGGCATGTTCTTTATCATTATCACAATCCTTTGGGGCTGGGAGTGAAAAGCCGTATCGATGATCCTGCCTTTTTCATTTCACCTGTGGGTAGAAAAAACCCAAAGGAAGAAATGAATGCAGCCATACGTTTTCTTTTTTCCGGCAGTGCTGAGAACCTTTGTCCTTATATTGCCCGGTACCACTGGCTCCATGAACAGCTTCAGCCGGAACCAGGAATTTTTCCTGAGCCTGTCTGTCCAGAGCTTAAAGATATCCATCCCACTTCAGCCCGTCTTGTTTTTCCCACCTATTTCATGAACAGCCCGGCTTCCATGTTCGGCCATACCCTGATGACCCTGAGGCTGGACAATACCTCCAGAATGCTGGATAAGGCCGTGAATTACTCTGCATTTACTCAGGAAACCAACGGATTTGTTTTTGCTTTTAAGGGAATTTTCGGTTTTTATCCGGGATATTTCAACGTGCTTCCTTATTATAAGAAAATGCAGGAGTACGGCGAAATAAATCAGCGGGATATCTGGGAGTACAGACTGGATCTGGAGCCCCATGAGCTTGATGCCATGATCCGGCATACCCGTGAGATGGAGGGCATTTATTCGGATTATTTCTTCTTTGATGAAAACTGTTCCTTCACTCTGATGTATCTTGTGGAGGCTGCACGTCCCGGTCTGAACCTCACCGATGAATTTCCCCTCTGGGTGATTCCGGTGGATACCATTCGGGTTCTGGAAAAAGCAGGACTGATTGCAGAAGCAGAGTACCGGCCCAGTCGTGCCACCATCATTCGGCACAGATTGTCCCTTTTATCCAGTGAAGATCAGGATCTGGCTTTTAATATTCTTGATGGACTCGCAAAAAAACAAAATTTCATAACCGTTTAAATTTGTTGTCTTTATATGATTTTGCTATTGATTTAAAGAGCCGTTTTTGGTATGTATATCCTGTGATATTAATCTATTATAAGGATTTTGCATGATCTACGTCAAAGACCACAAACAGTACGACATGTTCAGCCCGTTTGAGCATCTTGGTCCAAAGAGGCTGGCTCTTCTGGAGTCATCATGGGCGCATCTGTTTCGTGAAGAAAKCCTCCACAGACTTCCGGTCAAGAAACTGTTTCATCTCTTTGRCGACGGGAAGGGTCGGCCTACCAAGGAACT